>JAEDOC010000124.1 GCA_016302185.1 Clostridium sp.
CCAATATCCGGACATATGCGAATTTAAAATACATGAATCTGGTGTATTTAAAGGATCAGTTCCTGATGATCCGGGATGGGGATGGCAAGGACGCGGAGAAGCTGGCGGCGGATCTCTGCCGGTATTATGAAGAACAGGGACGGCGGGATGTGGATCAGCTTCCACGGGTTACCAGACGCAATGTGAAGATATTGAAATATTATTCCTTTGAGAACTATTTCCTGAACCCGGCGGTAATGGCGCAGTTGGGTATCGTTGCCTCGGAAGAGGAATTTTATGAGATTCTGTGGCAGAAATGGAATGAATATCTGTGTCGTCTTCGTTCCGGACAGGCATTTGTGAAGGCTCTGGGCCGGGTGCCGGAATCATCGGAGGATTTGAAGGCACATATGGAGCTGTTTAAGATTCATATGCGGGGCCATAACCTATACGATATTTTTTACGGGAGATACAAAAAGGAAGAAAAGGCTCTGCTGACGAGGTACATTGAGCTGGCGCCCAGGGAGGATTTCGCCGATATTCTGGATACCATCGACAGCTTCCTGTATTTTGACAGCCGGAAAAAAGCGGAAGAATGATCGTTGCATTTCGGGAGAAAATCCATATAATAGAGTATAATCGAAAAGGCAAAGGAAGGTACAGCGCATCCGGCCGATGCTTGAGATAGATCGGGACCTGGTTCCCGGCGGTGGCAGCACATTGCAAGGTGTTGCCCTCGCGTACATATCCGAATGCGGGAGGAAACAGATGAATTACACCTATCTTCTGCGGTGTGCAGACGGTTCTCTCTACTGTGGATGGACAAACCATCTGAAAGAGCGGGTAAAGGCACACAATGAGGGAAAGGGCGCCAGGTACACCAAAAGCCGGAGGCCGGTAGCTCTGGCGTATTATGAGATGTACGGGACCAAAGAAGAGGCGATGCGGCGGGAATATGCCGTGAAGCAGATGACCAAGAAAGAGAAGGAAGTGCTGGCGGCAGCGGGGCCGTCGGCAGGAGCAGGAATGAAGATTATTATTTCACCGGCAAAGAAGATGAGAGTGCGGCAGGAAGAATTTCCCTGGAGAGCATTGCCGGCCTACATAGAAGATGCCGAAACGCTGATGTGTAAGCTGCGGGGGATGACGGAGCCTGAGCTGAAGAGGCTGTTTGCGGCCAACGATTCCATCACCCATGAGAATTATCTCCGTTACCGGGAAATGGATGTAAGAAGAAATTTGAGCCCGGCGGCGTTAGCTTACGTGGGGATTCAGTACCAGTATATGGCCCCTCAGATCTTTTCAGAGGCCCAGTGGCAGTATGTGTGCCGTCACCTCCGTATCTTGAGCGGTTTTTACGGGGTATTGCGGGCGGATGACGGCATTGTTCCCTATCGTCTGGAGATGCAGGCGAAGCTTGTGACCGAACGGGGAAAGGATCTCTATGCCTACTGGGGGGATTCTCTCTACCGGGCGCTGGCGGAGGAAAGCCGGCAGGAGCCCGGCGCTGTGCGGGGTAACTGTACTGCGGGAGCCGGCGGCGTGAGGATACTGAATCTGGCCTCCAAAGAATACAGTAAGGCAGTGGAGCCGTGGCTTCAGCCAGAGGATCAGTATGTGACCTGTATCTTCGGAACTCTGCAGAATGGGGAAATAAAGGTGAAGGCCACAGAGGCCAAGATGGCCCGGGGAGAGATGGTACGTTTCCTGGCAGAGCAGGGGGCGGAATCCTTTGAAACCGTAAAAGAATTTACTGGACTTGGTTTTTCCTATGATCCGGTACGTTCCGGACCGCAGGAATACGTCTTTGTGAAATAATAAGAAAGAAACAGAGGAATGACAGGCTTATGATTGCATGGCTGGTAAAACATTTTATTAAAAACAGTGAGGATGTGAAGGATCCGAAAGTGCGCAGGAGCTACGGAGCGCTCTGCAGCATGGTGGGAATCGGGCTGAATATCTGTCTTTTTGCGGGCAAATATCTGGCTGGTGTGATCAGTGGTTCAATCGCTGTGATGGCAGATGCATTCAATAACTTATCGGATGCGGGGTCATCTTTGATTACACTGATTGGATTTAAGTTTGCGGGGATGAAGCCGGATAAAGAGCATCCCTTCGGGCACGGAAGAATTGAATATCTGTCCGGTCTGGCGGTGGCGGCTGCCATCATCCTGATGGGCTTTGAACTGGCAAAATCTTCATTAGGGAAGATTCTGCATCCGGAGGCGGTGGAGGCCAGTTTCCTGTCCATGGCGATTCTGGTGATTTCTGTTGCTGTGAAGCTTTATATGTGCTTTTACAATCGAAGAATCGGCAGCCGGATTGATTCGGCGGCGATGAAGGCAACGGCGATGGACAGCTTAAGTGACGCGACGGCAACGTCGGTGGTGTTTTTATCCATTCTGATTCAGAGATTTGCCGGGATTAATGTAGATGGCTGGTGCGGCGTGCTGGTGGCCGGCTTTATTCTGTATGCCGGTTATAATGCGGCGAAGGATACGTTAAGTCCTCTTCTGGGGCAGCCGCCGGAACCGGAGCTGATCGAGGAGATTAAGCGGATTACCCTTTCCCATCCGGAAATTGTCGGAATTCATGACCTGGTGGTTCATGATTACGGTCCGGGCAGGCTGATGATCTCTCTTCACGGAGAGGTTCCCGGCAACGGCAATATCTTCGTTCTTCATGATGTGATTGATCAGACGGAGAAGGAACTGAAGGAGCAGCTGGGCTGTGAGGCTGTGATACATATGGATCCCATTGAAACAGATAATGATTCTGTCAGCCAGATGAGGCAGGAGGTCGCACAGCTGGTGAAAGAGATTCATCCGGATATCTCGATTCATGATTTTCGTATGGTCACAGGACCGACCCATACCAACCTGATCTTTGATGCGGTAGTTCCGTATCATATTAAGAAGACGGATGAAGAGGTTGTGAGGGAGATTCAGAAAAAGGTAACGGAGCATTGGTACAATTATTTTGCGGTAGTATCCATTGACCATGCGTACGTACTATAATGACAGACAGAGGGGACAACAGATGAAGAAAAAGAAATGGATAGCCGCAGTGGCTGTCCTGCTTTTTATTGCTGCAGCGGTGTTCTATTTCCGGAGTACTGGGAAAACATCGGTACAGGAGGCAGAAAGCATAGCTTCCCCTGCACAGGAAGCAGGTCCGGCAGGAGAAAATGGGGCCGATAAGCCGTCAGGAGCGCCGGAGAAAGGTACTTTTGACTACGAGTATCCTGGGGAGAATAACCGGGAGGATGAAGAAAACAGGAATACGGTTACCGAAAAAGAGCCGGAGGGTCCGGCCGGAGATTCGGAAGAAGAGGATTTTGTTCAGAAAAAGATCGTAGTTGCGACAGATCTGCATTATCTGGCGGAAAAGCTGGCGGGAAACCGGGGACCGGCCTTTATGGAGATGGCAAAACAGAGTGATGGACGTGTTCTGCAGTATGGCTGGGAGATTCTGGATGCTTTTCTGGATGATGTTCTGGAGGAAAAGCCGGATCTGGTACTTTTAAGCGGGGATCTGACGCTGAACGGGGAGCGGGAGAGCCATGAAGAACTGGCAGAAAAGCTTTCTGTATTGACGGAGCATAAGATTGAGGTCGCGGTGATCCCGGGAAATCACGATATTAACAATCCCTATGCGAGAGCATATACGTCGGATGGGGTAAGACCGGTGGAGTCTGTCACGGCAGAGGATTTTGCATCGATTTATGCGGATTACGGATATGTTGCGGCGGACAGCCGGGATCCGAATTCCTTAAGCTATCTGTATAAACTGGATGATTATTACTGGCTGCTCTGCCTGGATTCCTGTCAGTATGATCCCATCAATCAGGTGGGAGGTATGATTCGCAGGGAAACTTACCAGTGGATGGAAGAGATACTGGAAGAGGCATGGGAGCAGGGGGCTCAGATTATTTCTGTGACGCATCATAATCTTTTGGATCAGAGTGGGGTAAGCAAGGAATTCTATGATGACTGCACCATTGAACATAATGAGGAGCTGGTGGAGATCCTGTCGGATAATGACGTCCGTCTGCATCTCAGCGGTCATCTGCATCTGCAGCATTATCTGGAGGACGAGAATTCGGGAATTGCCGAGATGGTGACAGGCTCTCTGGTGATGGCGCCCTGCCATTACGGAATTCTGAAGATCTGGAATAACGGAACGCTGCAATATGATGCCGCCGAAGTGGATGTGGACGGCTGGGCAGAGAGAAACCATTATAAGATGCGGGATCTGGCTGATTTTAAGGAATACAGCGAACAATTCCTGTGGGATGTTTCCTATTCCAATGCGATGCGGGACCTGAAGAAATATGTCCAGCGGGGAGAACTGCCGCTGCGGGAAATGGATATGGAAGAGATGGCGTCCTTTTACGCGAAGGTGTGTGTGCACTATTTTGGCGGACGGATGTATGAGATTATGGATGAAGTGGAGCAGGAACCGGCATATCAGAAATGGATGGATGTGGAATATGTCAGTGAGCTCAGTGATTTTCTGAAAAATATCCTGAAGGATGATGCAAAGGATTTTTCAAAGCTGACGCTTCCTTATTGAGATGCGGCTGAGAAAGAGAGGAGTATGAGCCAATGGAAGAACGCAAGAAGTCGGAGCTGACGACGCTCTGTTATATCGAGAAGGATGACTGTTATCTGATGCTGCATCGGGTGAAAAAGGAAAAGGATGTCAACAAGGATAAATGGATCGGCGTCGGCGGCCATTTTGAGCGGAATGAAAGCCCGGAGGAATGTCTTCTGCGGGAAGTGAAGGAGGAAACCGGCCTGACGCTTACTTCCTGGCAGTTTCGTGGCCTGGTCACCTTCATGGCGGAGGGCTGGCCGACGGAGTACATGTGCCTGTTTACCGCAGATGGATTTACGGGAACCATGAAGGAATGCAATGAGGGTGTGCTGGAATGGGTGCCGAAGCAGAAGCTGGGAGAGCTGAAGCTTTGGGAGGGGGATAAGATTTTTCTGCAGCTTCTGACGGAGCGGAGGGAATTCTTTTCCCTGAAGCTTCAGTATGAAGGGGACCGGCTGGTGCGTTGGAGCCTGGATGGAAAGGAACGGACAGAAGAATCATGATAGGTACAATTGTAAACACAACGACGATTATTACCGGCAGCCTGATTGGCAGTGTGGTAAATAAGGGGATCAAGGAGGAATACCAGGGCGCGCTGTTTAACGCTATGGGTCTGGCCGCTTTTATGCTGGGCGTGAATTCTGTGGTCAGTCATATGCCGGACAGCAAATATCCGGTGCTTTTTATTGTCAGTCTGGCAGTGGGAAGTCTGATTGGCTCTATGATTGATCTGGACAGCCGGTTTAAGCGGCTGTCCGCACGATTTTCTTCGTCGAACCTGGGGGAAGGGTTGTCTACAGCGATTCTTCTGTTTTGTATTGGAACGCTTTCTATTGTCGGACCGATTGAGAGTGCGGTAAATGGAAACCACACTTATCTCTTTACCAATGCCACGCTGGATTTTGTTTCTTCCATGGTACTGGCCTCTACTTATGGCATCGGAATCGCCCTGGCCGGGGTGGTATTGTTCTGCTGGCAGGGTTCCATCTACCTGGGAGCCAGCTTTCTGGCCGGATTTTTATCGGATGCACTGATGGCGGAGATTTCCATTGTAGGCGGTGTGCTGATTGCCACTTCCGGCTTGTCCATTTTAAAGATTAAGGATTGTAAAACAATGAATATGCTGCCGTCTCTTCTGGTACCGGTAGCCTGGTTTTTACTGATAGGAGCGATCAAATGAAAAAGATAAAAGCGGTACTTTTTGACATGGATGGACTGATGTTTGATACGGAGCGGGTGGCCGTGCGGTTCTGGAAGCAGGCCGGAGAAGAACTGGGACTTCATTTAAGTGAGGAGTTCCTTTTGTACAGCAGAGGCAGCCGCATTGATGAGGCCAGAGAGCTGTTTGCCCGCTGCTGCGGTTCGGATGAGAAGTATATGGCAGTCCGGGATCGGAAGCAGGAGCTTTATACGGCATGGATGGCGTCTCATGAGGTGCCGGTGAAGCCGGGACTGTACGAGCTTTTAACGTGGTTGAAGGAGTATGGATATAAGATGGTGCTGGCCACCTCCA
>JAEDOC010000125.1 GCA_016302185.1 Clostridium sp.
CTATGAGCCGGAGAAAGCAAAGGAATTAAAAGAAGCTGCGGCAGCTGAGCTTGCAGAGCTTCGTTCCGGCCCGACCGGTGCCAGAATCCTGGCCGGTCTCGCAAAAACCGCTGAAAAGCTGGCAGCACGGAAGGGAGGAGAAAACTAATGTTAATTCAGAATGGAATTCCCACAGCAGAAGATATCTTAAGCGTAACTCCTTCCGAGGAGAGATTTGCAAAGGGTGCAGTAGCTATCGCAGAGTGTTTTCAGAAAATCCCCTGCAACCCCTGTACCAAGGCCTGTGTAAAAAAAGCAATCCGGGTAGAGCCGGATATCAATGAAACCCCGAAGGTAGACTTCGATGTCTGCAACGGCTGCGGTGCCTGCATCGCCCGCTGTCCTGGTCTTGCCATCTTCGTGGTAGACAAGACATACAGTGAGACCGAGGCTCTGGTAAAGCTTCCGTTCGAATTTCTTCCCGTTCCGAAGGAAGGCCAGTTAGCCTGCGGCTTAGATCGTTCCGGCAAAGAGCTGGGATGGTTCCCGGTTGTGAAGGTCATCTCCGGCGGAAAGAAAAATATGACATATACCATCGGCCTGGCCGTTCCGAAGGAGCTGGCCATGGAGGTTCGAAATATCAGAGTAGGAGGTTATAAGGATGGACGATAAGAATACTATCCTCTGTCGCTGCGAGGATTTAACAAGAGAAGACATTCTTAACTGTATCAAGGAAGGGTACTGCACCATTGATGAAATCAAGCGTGTTACCCGGGCCGGTATGGGACCCTGCCAGGGACGTACCTGCCGTATGCTGATTGCGCAGGAACTCTCCTCCTATTATGGAATTCCCATGGAAGAGGTTCTGATGCCCACCTTCCGTCCGCCGACAAAGCCCATCAGCATGGGAGCTTTGGCTGACGCATATCTGGAGGGAGGTGCCGACGAATGAAAAAGGGTTATGACGTAATTATTATCGGAGGCGGTATCATCGGCTGTTCCACCGCATTCGAGCTGGCAAAACGGGGCATCACCGATGTTCTTCTGATTGAAAAAGGCTTTTTGACTTCCGGCGCTACCGGACGCTGCGGCGCCGGTATCCGCCAGCAGTGGGGTTCCGAGCTGAACGCCCGCATCGCACTGGAAAGTACCCATATTTTTGAGCATCTGGAAGAATACACCGGCTACAATCGCAGCTGCGGCCTTCACCAGGGCGGCTACCTTCTGGTTGCCTACACCGAAAAAGAGTGGGCACAGTTCCAGGAGAACTTAAAGGTTCAGCATAAGCTGGGCATCGACTCCCGGGCAGTTGACTTAAAGGAAGCCAAGGAGATCGTTCCTTATTTAAACACCGAAGGCATGTTCGGCGCTACCTTCTGCCAGAAGGATGGCCATGCTGATCCGTTCCGTTGTACGCAGGCATATGCTCAGGGTGCCAAGAGAATGGGCGTTGAATTCTTAACCTATACCGAAGTAACCGGTCTTCGCACCGAAGCCGGCCATATCGCAGGAGTAGAAACCACCAAGGGCTATTTTGAAGCTAAAACCGTCATCAACTGTGCCAACGTACGTGCACCGGGACTGGCAAAGATGGTCGGCGAGGATATCCCGGTCATCTCCGAGCGTCATCAGGCACTGGTTACCGAGCCGGTGGCTCCGCTGATGGATTGTATGGTTATGTCCTTCCATCGTTCCTACTACGTACAGCAGACACCGCACGGCAGCTTTGTCATGGGCATCGGACCGCAGGAGGAGCCAAGCTTTAACTTCAAGTCCAGCTGGCAGTTCCTGGAGAAGAACTGTGCCGTTATGTGCGAAGCGCTTCCCATCCTGCGCAAATTAAACGTAGTTCGCCAGTGGGCCGGCCAGTACGACTTGAGCCCGGATCGCAACCCGATCATCGACGAAGCAGAGCAGGCCAAGGGCTTCTACAGCGTCTGCGGATTCTCCGGACACGGCTTCATGGTTGCTCCGAGAATCGCTATCCTCATGGCAAACCATCTGGCAGGACAGGAAGATACCATGGATATCAAGATGTTCAGCAAAGAACGCTACAAAACCGGTAAACTTCTTCTGGAGCCGGCGGTTGTATAAGGTGCGCGCCGCTTAGATTCAAAAATAACATTAGAAATTATCTTAGTTTTGATAACTTTCCCCTAAAAAGAACTCCCTGCCGGAACTGGAAAGAAACGGCAGGGGTTCTTTTTATTCAGAAGGTACCGGTTTCTTAGCTTTCCATCTCCCGGATCAGATTCACCATCTCGATGGCACTTAAAGCACAGTCATATCCCTTATTGCCTGCCTTGGTGCCCGCGCGCTCGATGGCCTGCTCGATATTCTCCGTGGTCACCACGCCGAACATCACCGGAACGCCGGTTTCTAACGAAACAGAGGCAATTCCCTTGGATACTTCGTTGCACACATAATCGTAGTGGCTTGTGCTTCCGCGGATCACCGCGCCCACACAGATAATCGCGTCATATTTTCCGCTCTTTGCCATGCGGGAGGCAATTAACGGAATTTCAAATGCGCCGGGTACCCAGGCCACCTGGATGTTCTCTTCCTTTGTTCCATGGCGCAGCAGGCCGTCCATGGCTCCTCCAAGCAGTTTGGAGGTAATAAATTCGTTAAAACGGGAGGCTACGATTCCCACCCGAATATCCTGTGCTACCAGCTTTCCTTCCAATGTTTTCATTGTCTTATTTCTCCTTCCTTACCTTATCTTTTTCTTACCTTTATTTTTTTTAATTCTATTTTTTCCGACTTTATTTCCCTGGCTTTTCTTTCCCTACTTATAATTCAGCAGATGGCCCATCCGTTTCTGCTTCGTCTTTAAATAAAACAGATCATGAGCGGTGGGATCCATCTGAATCGGAACCCGCTCGCCAATTTCCAGGCCAAACTCGGCCAGCTGATATACCTTGTCCGGATTATTAGTCAGAAGGCGCAGGCTCTTCACTCCGAGATCCTTCAGAATCTGGGCGCCGATGTAGTATTCCCTCTGATCTCCGGCAAAGCCCAGGGCCAGATTGGCTTCCAGAGTATCCATGCCCTGCTCCTGCAGCTCGTAGGCCTTCAGCTTATTGATCAGACCGATGCCCCGGCCTTCCTGGCGCATGTAAAGGAGAATCCCCCTGCCCTCCTTCTCAATCTGAGTCATGGCAGAGGCCAGCTGCTGTCCGCAGTCACAGCGCAGGGAACCAAAGGTATCACCGGTCAGACACTCAGAATGTACCCGGCACAGTACATCCTTCCCGTCTCCAATCTCTCCCTTCACCAGCGCCACATGGTGCTCGCCATTTAATCGGTTCACATAGCCATAAGCCATAAAATTGCCGTACCGTGTGGGCATTTTAGTCACTGTCACCCGATCCACCAGCTTCTCATGGCATTTCCGGTATTCCTGCAGCGCCTGAATCGTGATAAATTTCAAATCCCATTTTTTTGCCAGCTCCTGAAGCTCCTCCGTACGCATCATGGTGCCGTCCTCCCGCATGATCTCGCAGCAGAGGCCGCACTGCTTTAAACCGGCCAGACGGCACAGATCCACTGTTGCCTCCGTGTGACCGTTGCGTTCCAGCACTCCGTTTTTCTTCGCCAGCAGCGGGAACATGTGGCCAGGCCGGCGGAAATCCTCCGGCTTTGCGTCATCGGCCACACACTGCAGCGCCGTGATGGAACGCTCCGCCGCGGAAATTCCGGTGGTAGTCTTCGCACTGTCGATGGAAACCGTAAAGGCAGTCTCATGGTTATCCGTATTATTGGCCACCATCTGGGGGATCTGCAGCTTCCGCACATATTCCTCCGACATGGGCATACAGATCAGTCCTTTTCCGTGGGTTGCCATAAAATTAATATTTGCTGTTGTGGCAAACTCTGCCGCACAGATAAAATCTCCCTCGTTCTCCCGATCCGCATCATCCGTTACCAGAATCACCTTTCCGCTTTTCAGATCCTCTAACGCCTCTTCAATTGTGTTAAACTGAAACATTTCTGTACTCCTTTCCGTCCCGTCATCCCGGGAACGCGGCTGTAAAACTGTATTTTAAGCTGTGAAATGTCATATGTCATAGAAATCCGCATTGACTCAAGAATTCCATCGACAGACTGCCGCTCTCCTGTCCCGCGTCAGCTGCGGATGCTTCTGCCGGACGGCACAGCTTCTCGACGTATTTTCCAATCATGTCATTTTCCAGATTCACCAGATCGCCCACCCTGCGCTCTCCGAGAATTGTCACCTTCTGCGTATGGGGAATCACTGATACGGCAAAGCTTTCCCGGTCCACCCGGGCCACCGTCAGACTAATTCCGTCGATGGTAATGGATCCCTTCTCTATGATATAGCGCATCACCGGCGGCTCCGCCTTCACTGTATACCAGATGGCGGTATCATCTCTGGTAATTGAGAGGATCGTTCCCATCCCATCCACGTGACCGGCCACAATGTGGCCTCCGAACCGTCCGTTCGCCGCCATGGCCCGCTCCAGATTCACATGGCTGCCGCTCTTTAACTGAATCAGAGAAGAACGATTGATGGTTTCATGCATCACATCCGCCGAAAACCCGCGTCCGTGCAGGGCAGTGACCGTCAGGCAGACGCCGTTCACCGCCACGCTGTCCCCAATCTTCAAATCACTCAGTATCTCGTCCGCCTCAATCTCCAGAATGGCCGAATGGCCGCCTTTCTGAATCCGGCGCACCGTTCCCAGCTCCTCCACAATTCCTGTGAACATCCGCATCCACCTCCCCTTCTATCAGAATATCTTCTCCCAGTGGAGTGATTGTATAGCTTTTCAGTTTCACCGCTTCTGCCGGAGAAGGAAAGCCCCTTCCCTCCACAGGAGTCTTCGCCTCCGCTCCGCCGAATACCTTCGGTGCGATATAGGCCTGAATCCGGTTGACGATTCCGCATTCCAGTGCCGACCAGTTCAGGATTCCGCCGCCTTCCAGAAGAATGCTGTCGATTTTTTCTTCCCCCAGCCGCCGCATCAGCTCCAAAAGATCCAGATGACTGTCTTTTTCCGGAATCGTCAGGACACGGCAGCCCGCCTTCTCATAGGGCAACAGCCGTTCCGGCTCCGAACAGCAGGTAGCCAGAATCGTAGGTACCTCTCCTGCCGTGCGGATCACATTGGCCGTCAACGGAATCCGAAGTCTGGAATCACAGAGAATCCGTATGGGATTTCGACCGCCGGGGATTCGACAGGTCAGCAGCGGATCGTCTGCCAGCACCGTCCCGCTTCCCGCCATGATCGCCGTATAACGGTCTCTTTGCCGGTGCACATGCTCTCTTGCTTTTTCCCCGGTAATCCACTTCGATTCTCCGGTATAGGCCGCAATCTTTCCGTCCAGCGTCATGGCATATTTCATCACCACATAGGGTCTTTTTTTCTGAATATAATGGAAAAACACCGGATTCATCCGGTCACATTCCTCCGCAAGAACATGCTCCGTCACCTCCACACCGTGCTCCCGCAGCGTCGCAATTCCTTTGCCGCAGACCAGCTCATTGGGATCGGAGGAACCAACCACCACGCGGCCAATCCCCGCCTCCAGAATCGCATCCACACAGGGCGGCTGTTTTCCGTGATGACAGCAGGGCTCCAGCGTCACATACATGGTTGCTCCCACCGGAGATTCCGTGCAGGCGGCCAGCGCCTCCCGCTCCGCGTGAAGGCCGCCGTACTGCCGGTGATAGCCGGTGCCAATCACCCGGCCATCTTTCACAATCACGCTTCCCACCATGGGATTGGGTGCCGTCCTTCCGGCCCCTTTTTCTGCCAGCTCCAACGCCATCTTCATATAAGCAATATCATCCATCATTTCACCTCCTGAAATCCGGGGCAAAAAAGAAAAGCCCCAAACAAAAGGTTCAGGGCTTTCCTATCATTCTCAATGACAAAAATATTCTTTTTCGCAAAAAACGCTCTGGAATTAAAATCAATTCCAGAGCGAAAATCATGCATACAAAAAACACTTTTCTGTTCATCATCTTCTTCCATCCAGACTGTACTGTCGGCTTCGGAGTTTCACCGAATCATGCCTTGCGGCTCGTGGGCTGTACCACCGGTAGGGA
>JAEDOC010000126.1 GCA_016302185.1 Clostridium sp.
TCACAACCTCCGTCACATAAACACCTTTGGGCATATCTCCCAGCTCCGCAAGGGAGTCACTGACCTCCTGTCCATGAATTCCAAAATAAGCACATGGAATCCCATTGCTCATCTTCTCCAGAATCTCTTTATAATCAGAGATCCCCACCGCCATCGTGTGTGCAGTTGCTCCTTCACTATAATATGCATCTGATGTCCAGCCAATGAGCTGACCGGACAGATTTAAAAGAAAGGTTCCTACCCTGGAATTACTCTCCATATCTGCATAAAGAATCCGTGCCATCCCGTCTGTCATGGGAACATTGCGTGCCACATAGGTAATGGTTCCAAAGGATATGGAATGTACCGCACCAGCCGGGCCGCCAACCGCAATCATCGGGTCACCGGCTCTGACAGAGTAGGAATTCCCCAGCTCCAGAACACTGGTCATATTCTTTACCTGCTCCGGAATATCCTTCACAGGCACAGAAACCACAGCCATATCCATCACTTCATCGATCTGTTTTACTGTTCCGGCCACCCTGGTTCCGTCGTAAAATGCCACCAGAATCGAGCTGGCATCCCGCACCGCCTCCGCACTGGTAAATATCATATATTCCCCGCGGGTCTGCGCAATCACTGCCCCTGCATAATCACCGGTATTCTCTATGGGGTTGCCAAAGATATCCGCCTGCTGTTTTCCGGAACGCACAGTAACGATTCCCTTATCCGCCTGCTGCCCAATCTCCCGGATCGCTGCATACATCGCATTCACATGCTCCGGCGTCATAGTATACTTCTTTATCGCATCCTCCACAGACTTCTGAATCCGCTCCTCCTCTGCCTCCTCCGCATCAGTTTCCTCCGCAGTGGTCTCCGGCACTGATTCCGCGGCACTGGACTCCGGCTCGTCCTTCGTAAAACGTATCGAAGTACTCTCCTCCTCTTCCCCGGTTCCGAGATAACGGTCAGCAAGAGGCTTCGCCAGCACGAAGCTGAATGCGGCAATTACTCCAAACAGTGCCGCCAGACAGACGTAGAGCACCAACCGCTTCGCTATTTCTCTTCCGGAAAGCGGCTGTTTCACAATCTTCTCTCTCATGAATTCTCTGGTCTTTTCAGAATCTTCGTTATCCGGCATAATTCCTCTCCTTGTAATAACTTAACATTATTATACGTTTCTTCTTCCGGTTATGCAAGAAATTTTCATCATCTTCCTCTATGAATCTGTGGCATAACCCCACCGCGGTGTGGTATAATCTTCGAAAAGGGCAGGCACTTTCCAAGCCCTGCTCGTGGAAAGGCTAATGAATTATGAACGAAAAAGCATTAAAAACCTTAGAATATAATAAAATCATTGACCAGCTGGCGGAGTACGCCTCCACAGAGATGGGAAAAACGCTCTGCCGCGAGCTGCATCCCTCCTGCAATCTGGAGGAGATCCGGCGCACGCAGACGGAGACCAGTGATGCGGTGAACCGAATTCGTATGAAGGGAAGTCTCTCCTTCGGCGGTGTGAAGGATGTCCGCAGCTCTCTGAAGCGTCTGGAGATCGGAAGTTCCTTAAATATTGTGGAGCTCTTAGCCATCAGTTCTCTGCTGACGGTGACCGCCCGGGCCCGGGCCTACGGACGCCATGAGGAATCGGAGCTTCCCGACGACTCTCTGGACGAGATGTTCCGGGCACTGGATCCTCTGACCCCCGTCAACAACGAGATCAAGCGCTGTATCCTCTCAGAAGAGGAGATCAGTGACGATGCCAGCCCGGGGCTTTTAAAGGTTCGGAAATCCATGAAGATTGTGGCCGGGCGAGTTCACACACAGCTGAATTCCATCTTAAATTCCAGCCGCAGCTATCTGCAGGATGCGGTGATTACCATGCGGGACGGCCGCTACTGCCTGCCGGTCAAGGCGGAATACAAGTCCCAGGTTCCCGGCATGGTACACGATCAGTCCGCCACCGGCTCCACAGTCTTTATTGAGCCCATGGCCATCATCAGGCTGAACAATGAGCTGCGGGAGCTGGAGGTACAGGAAAAGCGGGAGATTGAATTTGTCCTGGCATCACTTTCGGCGGAGGTGACTCCCTATACCGAGACCATCAGCCTCAATTTAACCCTGCTGTCCCAGCTGGACTTTATCTTCGCCAAGGCGGCACTCTCCCGCCACTATAACTGTACCGAACCAAAATTCAATGACCGGCGCTACATCAATATCAAGGACGGCCGCCACCCGCTGCTGAACCCCAAGCTGGTGGTTCCCATCAATATCTATCTGGGAAGTGATTTTGATCTCCTGATTGTTACCGGCCCCAACACCGGCGGTAAGACCGTTTCTTTAAAAACCGTGGGACTCTTTACCCTGATGGGGCAGGCAGGTCTTCATATACCGGCCTTTGACGGTTCGGAGCTGGCTGTATTTAACGAAGTATTTGCCGATATCGGTGATGAGCAGAGTATTGAACAGAGTCTCAGCACCTTCTCTGCCCACATGACCAATATCGTATCCATCTTAAATCAGGCTGATTCCAATTCTCTCTGCCTCTTTGACGAGCTGGGAGCCGGAACCGACCCCACCGAGGGAGCCGCACTGGCCATCGCTGTCTTAAGCTTCCTGCACCATATGACCTGCCGTACCATGGCGACCACCCATTACAGTGAGCTGAAGGTATTCGCCCTCTCCACCCCCGGTGTGGAAAATGCCTGCTGCGAGTTTAATGTGGAGACACTGCGCCCCACCTACCGTCTTCTTATCGGTATCCCGGGCAAAAGCAACGCCTTCGCTATCTCCCGAAAGCTGGGACTTCCGGATTATATCATCGAAGATGCGAAAAAACACATCGAAAAAGAGGATGAATCCTTTGAGGATCTACTGGCGGATCTGGAAAATAAGCGCATTACCATCGAAAAAGAACAGGCGGAGATCGCAGCCTATAAGGAGGAGATCGCTACCTTAAAGAAACGCCTGCAGCAGAAGGAAGAGCGTTTCTCAGAGCAGAAGGACAAGATGCTGGAGAAAGCCCGCGAGGAAGCAAATAAAATTCTTCAGGATGCCAAGGATACGGCGGATCAGACCATCCGCAGTATCAACAAGCTGGCCGGTCAGTCCGGTGTCGGCAAACAGCTGGAGGCAGAGCGAAGCAAACTGAGAGACAAGATCAAGGATGTGGACAGCAAGCTGGCCAAAAAACAGGCAGCAGCACCGTCAAAGGCAGTCTCCCCGAAGAGTCTGCATCTGGGAGATACCGTACGTGTTCTTTCCATGAATTTAAAAGGAACGGTCAGCTCCCTTCCCAACGCAAAGGGCGACCTCTATGTACAGATGGGAATCCTGCGTTCACTGGTTAATGTTAAGGATCTGGAGATGGTGGACGAAGCTTCCATCACCGGACCGGGACTGCCGGAACACGGCTTAAAGAGCTCTTCCCGCACCGGCAGCGGCAGCAGCAAGATCAAGATGTCCAAATCCTTCTCCGTTTCTCCGGAGATCAATCTTATCGGTATGACGGTAGACGAAGCCATTCCGCAGCTGGACAAATACTTAGACGATGCCTATCTGGCCCACCTTCCCAAGGTCCGTGTGGTACACGGCCGCGGTACCGGGGCATTGAAGGCCGGAGTACACCGCCATTTAAAGAAGCTCAGCTACGTAAAGGATTTCCGTCTGGGCGAATTCGGTGAGGGTGACACCGGTGTTACGATTGTTACATTCAAATAGGGGGAAATCTTATGGCAGAAAAACAACGAATCCTGATTGTAGACGATGATGCGAATATCGCAGAACTGATTTCGCTCTATCTCACGAAAGAATGCTTTGAAACACAGATTGTGGGGGATGGAGAAGAAGCACTCAAGGTGTTTCCTTCCTTCCGCCCCCATCTGGTTCTTCTGGATCTGATGCTTCCCGGCATCGACGGCTATCAGGTCTGCCGGGAGCTGCGGGCCTCTTCTCAGGTGCCCATCATCATGCTCTCCGCCAAGGGCGAGATCTTTGACAAGGTGCTGGGACTGGAGCTGGGTGCGGATGATTACATGATCAAGCCCTTTGACTCCAAGGAGCTGGTAGCCCGCGTGAAGGCGGTACTTCGCCGTTACCAGACGGTTCCTCAGACCACGGCTTTCTCTGTTTCGGAACAGCACGGAAAATTTGTGGAATATCCGGATCTGATCGTCAATCTGACCAACTACTCCGTGATCTACAACGGTCATTCCATCGAGATGCCGCCCAAGGAACTGGAGCTTCTCTATTTTCTTGCCGCCTCACCAAACCAGGTATTTACCAGGGAACAGCTGCTGGATCATATCTGGGGGTATGAATATATCGGAGATACCCGTACGGTGGACGTACATATCAAACGTCTGCGTGAAAAAATCAAGGATCACGACAAATGGGCACTGACCACGGTCTGGGGCATCGGATATAAATTCGAGGTGAAACGATGACCCGCTCTCTTTACACCAAGCTGCTGTTCGGCTACCTGCTGTTCGGCCTGCTGGGCTTCATTACCATCGCCACCCTCTCGTCCAGAATGACCTACTATCATCTCGTCAAACAGAACGCAGAGGCTCTTTACGACGAAGCCTCGCTGATTGCCGGCAACTGCAGCGAAGTGTACGAGGGAAAACATCTTGATCTGGAAGCCGCATACCCGCAGCTGGAAGCCGTCGGCACCTATCTGCGTTCGGAGATCTGGATCATCGAGGATAACGGCACCATCACAGCGGCTACCACACAAAAAAAAGCCGGATCGATCATTGATAATTTCGATCCGACTGCACAGGGAAACCGGCTATACACCGTTGGCCGCTACTATGATCAGTTTGATTCTGACGTACTCTCCGTGTCTGCCCCCATCACAGGCAATATGACAACCTATGGTTACGTCGTCATTCACCTTCCGGTCAGCATCATACAGGCAGAACAGAATGGATTTTTAAATATTGTATACATTACCTCAGCCATCATTTTTCTGTTGTCACTTATCATCCTTGTGGTCTTTACGAAGGTGGTTTATTTTCCTCTGCGAAAGATCACGGAGGGTGCCAACGAATACGCGACAGGAAATCTGGCCTATGACATTCCGGTCAGCAGTCACGACGAGATGGGCTACCTGGCCAGCACCTTAAACTACATGTCCGATGAGCTAAATGAGATGGAGGAATACCAGCGAAAATTCATCGCCAACATCTCCCATGACTTTCGCTCTCCGCTGACCTCTATCAAGGGCTATCTGGAAGCCATTCTAGATGGGACGATTCCGCAGGAGCTGTATCAGAAATATTTAAACATCGTCATTTCTGAAACCGAACGGCTCAACAAGCTGACCCAGGGAATGCTGACACTGAACTCCTTAGACAGCAAGGGCTACCTCTCCCGCAGCAACTTCGACATCAACCGTATCATCAAGGACACGGCGGCCTCCTTCGAGGGCACCTGCACTGCCAAAGGAATTACCTTTGATTTAACCTTTTCCAGCAATGTGCAGATGGTTTACGCCGATCTGGGCAAAATTCAGCAGGTACTCTATAACCTGATTGACAATGCCATCAAATTCAGTCACGAAAATTCCGTGATTTACCTGCAGACCTCAGTCCGCTTTGAAAAGGTATTCATCTCTGTCAAGGATACGGGTATTGGAATCCCGCGGGCCAGCCAGAAAAAGATCTGGGAACGGTTCTATAAGACTGATCTCTCCCGCGGCAAAGATAAACGCGGAACCGGACTGGGGCTCTCCATTGTAAAGGAGATCATCCAGGCACACGGAGAAAATATCGATGTCATCAGTACGGAAGGCGTAGGAACAGAATTCGTGTTCAGTCTTCCCAAATCTACGGTTCTATAGAGATATAATTGAGTAACCTGGAGCGTCGCGTAAGCCGGCGCTCCTGTGTGATTGGCCGAAAATATCTTCTGTAAGGATTCGAAAACGGACGCGAGGAAGGGCCTGCCGCCTGGAACCAGGTGCCGGAGGGGAATTCTTGTGCAGTCAATGGGAAGTTCTAAGGCCGTGACAGCAAAAAAGA
>JAEDOC010000127.1 GCA_016302185.1 Clostridium sp.
CTTTACCGGAACGGATAAATATTTTTGCACTGTCGGCAAACATAGTCGTCCTCCTCAAATGATAGTAAATTGTACAATGTAAAAAAGCTCCATACAGGTGTATGGAGCTTTTGAATTATTCGTTAATTGCTCTCGGGTATACAGAAACCTGCTTTTTGTCTCTGCCCTTTCTTTCAAACTTTACAACGCCGTCAACCATAGCGAATAATGTATCATCACCGCCGCGGCCTACGTTAACGCCCGGATGAATCTTGGTTCCGCGCTGTCTGTAAAGAATGTTGCCGGCTAATACGAACTGTCCGTCAGCTCTCTTGGCACCAAGTCTCTTGGACTCGGAATCACGGCCGTTCTTAGTAGAACCAACACCTTTTTTATGAGCGAATAACTGAAGGTTCATTTTAAACATGAGTTACACCTCCTCAAATCGAATTCTGATATATTCGTCTCCATAGCTGTCCTCGATGTTCTTAAGTCCCAGAACAAGCGAATCCATCAGGAGTTTTGATTCCGGACTGATCTCACCGGTAAACCGGAAGCGGAAGCTGCCTGTCTTCTCATCCATACTGCCGTCAAACCCGTCCTCCGTGAATGCCTCCACCGAGTTAGCCATATTCAGCGTAAGGGATGAAACCGCGGCACAGATAATGTCTCTGCCGTATTCATCGTAACCGGCATGCCCTTTCACTTCGATTCCCCTCGAGTTCCCTTCAGAATCGGTTAATACGTCTACGGAAATCATAATGATTAAGCGTTGATCTTGTCGATCTTCACTTCGGTAAAGAGCTGTCTGTGACCATTTTTCTTATGGTAGCCAGTTTTTCTCTTATACTTGTAAACGATAACTTTCTTGCCTTTACCTTCTTTCACTACGGTAGCGGAAACGCTAGCACCGTCAACGGTCGGGCATCCGATCTTCATCTCGCCGTTATTCACTGCCAGAACCTGATCAAAAACTACTGCTTCGCCTGCAGCAACACCAAGCTTCTCAACCTTGATTACATCGCCCTCGGCAACTTTGTACTGCTTACCACCTGTTGCAATAATCGCGTACATCTGATGGCACCTCCTATTATCATTACTCGCCAGCTGTGGCGGCGCATTCACGCACTTATAGCCTCGCTGTGCGGCACACTAGAACAATATAGCATTTTCAAGACGGTTTGTCAACCGGTTTTTCCTTATTTTTTCCTGATTTTTATCAAACCTTCTGCGTCAGATCCTTTAATTTCTGCTGGGTCATCTTGAACTCATCCGCGGAGGAAAATGCCGTCTTCGGAATCATCAGATAGAACCGCTCTTTGTTTCGAAGCGCGGTAAGAAAGATAGACCGTCCAAGGATACGCACCTTCACAATATCCTTATAATCTACCTGCTCGTGATACGCTTTCACCTTCTTGGAATCGATGGTTAAATACGACAGATGAAAATTGCAGATGATCTCCGCCCGCTCCACGTGAAGCTTCCGGGCACGCCTGGATACCAGAAACGCGTTGAACAGCCGGAACAGATAGTAACAGGCAGCCAGCCAGATCAGATGCCAGAAGCTGATGGAGGAAAAGACGCCCACAGCCAGAAGAATCAGATAAGCTGCCATTGTAAGAACCACAACACACCATACCAGAAACTGGTTATAATAATACGCGGATAAAAACAACAGCTGCTTGACGGTATCTTCGGTCTGCGTGTATCGGATCTGCATTCCCTGTTCCGTAAATTTTACCATGATGTATGTCCTCCTTTTTGATTGTTCTTATCCCTCACACGATTTAGTATAATCAGTTCTGATTTCCCGTGCAAGCTGAAATTTGTGCAGGCGGAAAGTATACTTCTTCCCGGGATCATTCTTCCCGGGGCATCCGCACCATCTCATGAAGCGGACGACGGACCTTTTTGCGGGTAATCTCCACCAGTCCCAGCTTCGTCATCTCCACCAGCACTGTTTTCACCGGATCCTTGCACAGCTCCGCTTCCAGACAGGACAGCAGCTGTCTTTTATTCTCCTCGGAATTCATATCAATAAAATCAACGATGATAATGCCGGACAGATTTCGCAGACAGATCTGGCGGGCTGTCTCCACCGCTGCTTCCAGATTGATTTTTAAAATCGTTTCTTCCACGGTCTTTTTTCCGGTGTATTTTCCGGTATTGACATCGATCACGGTCAGGGCTTCTGTCGGCTCAATCACCAGATATCCGCCGGATTTTAACCAGACCCGCTTCGACAAGGCTCCTTCCAGAACCGATTCCAGACTGTAAAGCTTGAACAGGGGAAGACAGGGGTCTTCATAGAATTTTAATTTCTGCAGATCCTCCGGCTGCTCTTCCTGAAGATACGCTTTCATCTGCTCATAAAGCTCCGGAACATCCGTCAGGATCTCTTCAATCGTACCGGAATAAGAATCCCGGATTCCCTGAATATAAGCGGGACGGGCGGATTCCAGCACAGAATAGCAGGTACGGTTTGGCGCCTGCGTAAGAACCCGTTCCAGCCGTCTCTCCAGCTGGGAAAGCTCCTCTTCCAAAAACTCCCGTGTCATTCCTTCTGCGTTGGTTCTTACAATCAGGCCGTAATCCTTTCGCATCCGCGATTCCAGCCAGGTCCTTATCTCCTGTTTCCAGGCACTGTTCTTAATCTTAGCAGAAAAGCCCAGTTGTGTTTTGCCAAGGGTCAGTACCAGATATCTGCCGGTAAAATTCAAATTCGAGGTTACCACCGGATCCTTGGTCTTTACTGCATCTCTGGAAACCTGTACCAGAAGCTCCTCACCCGTTTTTATTTTTTTATGCTCCGGGTTTTCTGTCAGGCTGTAATAGCCTGTCCTGCCGCCGCCTAAGTCGATAAACGCGGCATTGATATTTTTCACCACATTTGTCACTTTGCCGATATAGATATTTCCCAGGAGGCTCTGCTCCTCTTTCGGTTCCATCTGTAAAGAACGGCACTTACCGTTCATCATAAGTGCCGTCAAGATCTGACCGTTCCATTCGGTGACAATCAGTTTATTCAATTTCTGTTCCATAGTCCTCCAGCGGAATGAACTTCGGTGCGCCCTCTGTTCCCTCGTCCGCATACACCTCTTCTCTCTGCACCTGAAACGCAAATACCGGATAGTCCTCTCCCTGTGACGCATAGAATGCTGCCAGCAGCTGCTCCGGCTTCACATTGGCCGCACTGCCGGCGGACAGCTTCAGAAAGACTCCGTTCTCCGTGCGGTGTGCCTCATATACGTAAGGCTTCAGATTTACCGTTTTCTCGCCCTTTTTCGTCTGCTTAACGGTTTCTATCGACTCCTGTGCGCAGAAGGCCAGGAAACGCTCGTAAAAGCCGTTCTCGTCCTCCGGTACGTAACCTTCCTTAAACCACAGGGTATAATCGGCAGCAGCCACCGATGACATGGCATTCTTTGCGGAATCCTCCAGCAGGCGGTAGCTCAAGACCCGGATACCGTCCGCACTGACCGCATTCATCCGTTCCACCATGGTTTTCGAGCTCTCTGTGGAAAGGACCTCAATGTCCATATATTCGCCGTTGCTGGTCAGCCCCACACTTAAGGGAGAGGCAAAGGACATGATCTGATGGGGGCTGAAGCCCTCACTGTAGCGGATCGGCACCTCCGCCCGGCGCATTACCTTCTGAAAATACCGCATCACATCCAGATGGCCGATGAAACGGAGCGGCCCCTGCTTGCTGAATTTAATTCTAATCTTCATAGCAGACACCTCCTCCAAATGTTCTTGCGCCGCAGCCGGAACACTTCGCGCGGCAGTTGGGAGTTACCTTTTCCTCCAGCGCATTCTTCCATTCCCGCTGTAAAAACTCCTTCGTTACGCCCACATCGATGAAATCCCAGGGGAAAATCTCGTCTAAGCTTCTCTCTCTTACCGTATAGAAATCCGGATCCACGCCGCATGTTTCAAAGGCCTTCATCCAGATGTCATTCTTGAAATGCTCCGACCAGGAATCATAGAGCGCTCCGTTCTTATAAGCCTCTTCAATGACTGCCGCAACCTTTCGGTCGCCTCTGGCCAGTACGCCCTCCAGCACAGTCACATCCGCCTCATGCCAGTTGTAGCGCAGACTCTTCCGGTTCAGCATCTCCTTCATCTTCCGGTTTACGATGGCCGCTCTCTCCAGGAACTCCTCTCTGGTGCACATCCGTGCCCACTGGAACGGGGTAAAGGGCTTCGGCACGAAGAAAGAGGTGCTGGCAGTGACCTGAACCTTGCCGTGGCGCTGCTCCTTCGGCACCGTATCATAATAGACCTCCGCCACCTTCTCCGAAAGCTCCGCAATGCCCTCCATATCGGATACTGTCTCCGTCGGCAGTCCCAGCATAAAATACAGCTTCACCCGGTTCCAGCCGCCCCTGAAGGCCTCCGCAGAACCATTTAGGATATCCTCTTCCGTTAATCCCTTATTAATGACATTGCGCAGGCGCTGGGAACCGGCCTCCGGCGCGAAGGTCAGACTGCTCTTTTTCACATCCTGTACCTTGCTCATCACATCCAGGGAAAAGGCGTCGATTCGCAGGGAAGGAAGGGATACATTCACTCCCTTGCCGTCAAACTCGTCAATCAGGAAATTCACAATGCCCTCCAGCTTTGTGTAATCGCTGGAGCTTAAGGAGCTCAGAGAAATCTCCTCATGTCCGGTGCTCTTTAACATGGCGTACGCCAGACGTTTCAGCTCTTCTAAACTCCGCTCCCGCACCGGGCGGTAGATCATCCCCGCCTGGCAGAACCGGCAGCCGCGGATACAGCCGCGCATAATCTCCAGAACCACGCGGTCCTGAGTCGCGCGCAGGTACGGTACAATGGGCTTCTCCGGATAATAGGCCTCACTCATCTCCATCACCAGCTGTTTTACCACCTTCTCCGGCGCATGGGGATTATTCGGTGTCATCGCTTTGATGGTTCCGTCCTCGTTGTAGGTCACATCATAGAAGGACGGAACATAGATTCCGGGGATCTCTGCTGCCGCTTCCAGGAATTCCTTCCTGCTGCCGCCCCGCTTCTTAATCTCCTTATAGCGGTCCATCATCTCAAAATAGACCACCTCGCCCTCTCCGATGTAGAACAGGTCAAAGAAATCCGCAATCGGCTCCGGATTGTAGGCACAGGGACCGCCGCCGATCACAATCGGGTCAGCCTCCGTCCGGTCTGCCGCGTGAAGCGGAATCCCGGAGAGATCCAGCACCTGCAGAATATTGGTGTAGCACATCTCGTACTGCAGTGTAATTCCGAGAAAATCAAAATTCTTCACCGGATCCTGGCTCTCGATGGCAAACAGCGGGATCTTCTTCTCCCGCAGGATCTGATCCAGATCCGTCCACGGAGAGTATACTCTCTCACAGTAGATATCGTCCCGGCGGTTGAACATGTCATAGAGGATCTGGATGCCCAGATGGGACATGCCCAGCTCATAGACGTCCGGAAAGCACATGGCGAAGCGGATATCCACCTTCGACGGATCCTTCACCACCATGTTCACCTCATGGCCGATGTAGCGTGCCGGCTGGGAAACTGACATTAATATTTCGTCACTTAAGGCTAATTTTTTCATCATTCTTCCTTTTTCAAATGTATTTTAATTTTAGAAAAAACCAAAACTAGTATATCATACGATTCTTTAGATGTCCATGAGGCAAAATCAGACAAGATCTATTTGTCATCTTACAAATCCTCGCCGCAGATTCTGCTGACATACCAGGGGATGATTTCCTTCTCCAGTTCCTTTATAAACTCCGCCATCATCTCTTCCGTAATCGGGATTCCTTCCGGATATTTTTTCAGAGAATTGTCCAACGCTCTTTCCCACATCGTATCCAGAATTCGTTTCTTATTGATTTCCCCTGCTTTTTGCTGGAAGAGAATCATCTGACGTTTCAAGCCCTCTCTCCATGTGTTTTCCTTCCCCTGAGTGATTCTTAATATCTCAGAACGCGGAAGTAA
>JAEDOC010000128.1 GCA_016302185.1 Clostridium sp.
ACCGAGCAGGTGATCCGGCCCACCGGACTTCTGGATCCGCCCATTGAGGTGCGGCCGGTGGAGGGCCAGATTGACGATCTGATCTCGGCAGTGAATCAGGAGGTGGCAAAGGGCTTCAAGGTCCTGATTACCACTCTGACGAAGCGGATGGCGGAGGATCTGACCGATTATATGAGGGAAGTGGGAATCCGGGTGAAATACCTGCATTCCGATATTGACACGCTGGAACGTGCGGAAATTATCCGGGACATGCGTCTGAACGTGTTTGATGTCCTGGTGGGAATCAACCTTCTGCGGGAGGGACTGGATATTCCGGAGATTTCGCTGGTGGCGATTCTGGATGCGGATAAAGAGGGCTTCCTGCGTTCGGAAACCTCTCTGATTCAGACGGTGGGCCGTGCGGCACGAAATTCTGAGGGTCATGTTATCATGTATGCGGACACGATCACGGATTCTATGCGGGCGGCAATCGAGGAGACGGAGAGAAGACGCAGACTACAGCAGGCGTACAATGAAGAACATCACATTACTCCGACGACGATCAAGAAGGCGGTTCGCGGGCTGATTGCGATCTCTCAGGCTGCCGAAGGCGTTACCAATCAGGTAACCAAGGATCCGGAGTCGATGGATCGGGTAGAACTGGAGAAGCTGGTAAAGGAATTGACGAAGAAGATGCATCAGGCGGCAGCAGAGCTGAATTTCGAGGAAGCGGCTGCACTTCGTGACCGGATGGTGGAGATAAAAAAGATGCTTCTGGAGATGGAAGAGGACTGAAGAGACAGAAGACGGAGAAGTTTTCGTTGAAGAAAAAAGTGAGGGAAAAGAGATGGATTATCAGTCTCTGATGGAAATGGCTGTGCAGGCAGGGGAGATTATGCTGGTCAGCGGTGCGGAGGTATACCGGGTGGAGGATACGGTCAGCCGGATGCTGCGCCGATCCGGACTTGCGCAGGTGGAGGTTTTTGTATTGGCAACCGGAATCTTTGCCACTGTGTCGGATCCGGAGGTGCCGGCGATCACGATGGTGCGCAGAGTGCGGGATCATTCCACTAATTTGAACCGAATCTATCAGGTGAATAATGTTTCACGGGCATTCTGCAGCGGGAAGCTTACAGTAGAGGAAGCAAAACAGGCGCTGGAGTATTTAAAAGGTGTCTCCGGCTACCGTTTCTGGCAGAAATGTGCCGGCTATGCCATGGTAACCGGTTTTTTTGCGGTACTGTTTGCCGGTGGTCCGCTGGACTCTCTGGCGGCGGCCTTTGTCGGTGTGCTTCTGGCCTTTTCTATTACCGGGCTGTCAAAGCTTCATTTTAATGATTTCTGCCAGAATGCGGCAGGTTCCTTTGTACTGGCAGTGGCAGCTCTGGTAATTCGGAATGTTATCTTTCCATCCATGAATCTGGATGCCGTGATCATCAGTGCGATCATGCCCATGGTTCCCGGTGTCACATTTACGGCAGCCATCCGGGATATTTTGAATGGAGATTATTCTTCCGGCGTAGCTCGGGTTGCGGAGGCCGTGGTGGTGGCTCTGGCTGTGGCATTCGGTGTTGGTATCGGCATGACAGCCGGCCGGATGTTCGGACTGTCGGTATAAGATTTCGGAGGTAGGAATATGGAGATTTTGATACAGTCGGCGGCTGCCTTTCTGGCAATTTTCGGCTTTGCGATTATTCTGGATGCGCCGAAGAAGTTTCTGTTCTATGCAGGAGCGGCCGGTGGTGTGGGCTGGCTGGCGTATCTTCTGACACTGGAAGCAAATCAGTCGGTGATTCTGGCAGCGTTTCTCTCCAGTTTATCAGCCGCGGTGCTGAGCCATCTGTTTGCCAGAAAGCTGAAGGCGCCGGTTACGGTATTTCTGGTGGCAGGGATTCTGCCTGCGGTTCCCGGCGCCTCCATCTATCGCTGTGTTTATTATCTGATTCAGAGACAGACCATGCTATCCACGTATCATCTGATGCAGACGCTTCAGATTGCGGGAGCAATGGCACTGGCGATTTTTATTGTGGATTCTCTGTTCCGTCTGATGCAGAAGAATACGGCGGATGGAATGGAAGAGAAGGCAGGTAGAGACAGCTCTGACTGCGGCTGTAGCAGTAGACGTGATCCGCGAGACGGTCTTCCGGTGGAACATCCGTCTGATTAATATAGCGGATCATGGCATTTAATTCCTGATAAGGAAGTGCATGGCGCTGCGGTGCGACTAAAACCTCGTGGATGCTGGAGGGGATGATAATCAGATCGTCCTCCGCCTCATCGGCGAGGTTTTTTAATAGATTGGGATAAAGGATACAGGCGGCGCCGTTGATTTCCCGGTTATTGGTCAGAACCTTGAGATAGACGGAGGGAAGCTCCTCCGGGGGAAGAAGAGAGAAGGTATCCAGATTGGCCAGAACCTGTTCAATGGGAGTGATTTTCGCGGGCAGCAGGCGGGGCGTATTTTTCTCAGCCAGCTGAATGATGTCTTCTTCAGTGACACCCCACAGCTTTAAGTGTTCCCTGCGGATGAGGGAGGTCATCTGGCCGTCTTCATTTTCTGTCACAATAAAATAAAAGATAATGGCCAGATCCAGATAGCGGACATGGGGAATGGCGGCAAGAAGCTGTTTATTGTCTCCGGCATGAATCAGTTTATAGGCGATTTTGTTCCGGACGGATTCAAACTGCTGAACTTCTCTGACGGTTTCTTCGGGAATCCCAGGATCGGTCTCATAGAGAAGCACGATCTGATCAGTGATGATGGACAGGGGAAGACCCTTTTCTGCTTCCTCATAATAGGCGTTCAGATAGACGGTGGGAGCCATGCCGGATTCTGCAGGTGCGATGGTTAGTCCGTCCAGAATAAGTCCGTTGTTCTTCAGCACCTGCTGAAGACTGACCCTGGCCCGCCCCTGAAGCCTTTCCTGAACCATTGCGTGGATTGTTTTGAGAAATGTTTCGTATACCATAAGGTACCTCCTGAGTAGAATATTATGTCAACTGCGTTAGCAGCGGCATGCAAGAGAAATGGGAACATGCGCCGGACAGTCCCGCACTGGGACTGTCTGACACAGAATTCCAAAGAGATATTACAGATCCGGCGGGAAATGCCGGAGAAAGGAAAAGAAAAATAAAATTTAAATCATATAACGATCGGTTTAGCGCAGCTCGTCTTCGGTAACAAGCCCCTGTTCCAGAAGAAATTGTCTTGCAACATCAGCCCGATCCTGGCCTTCCTCTACCACCTTGTAGTTGAGGCTCTGCATGGCGGTATCGTCCAGCAGCTGATACATCATGGACATGGGTTCCAGCAGCTGGGGATATTTTTTCAGTGTGTCTCCATTAATGATGGCCAGCATGAAATACGGCGGGAAGAAGCTTTTATCATCTTCCAGGAGTACCAGATCGTATTTCTGCAGAAGACCGTCGGTGGAGAAGGCGGTGATGACATCCACCTCACCGGAGGTAATGGCCGTATACATCAGGGTTCCGGAAAAATTGTGAGTGGATTTGAATTTCAGTCCATAGGTTTTCTCGATGCCGGGAAGGCCGTCATCACGGACGGCAAATTCAGGGGAACAGCCCAGGCGCAGCGTACCGTTGACATTTTTTAAATCCGATACCTTCTTCAGATTGTATTTTTCTGCTGTTTCCTTTGAGACTGCCAATACGTAGGTGTTGTTGAAGCCGAAGTTTTCCAGGGTTTCGATATTGTACTGCTCTTTCAGCTGGTCCTTCACCGCATTGTAGACTTCTTCTCTGGTTACGCCGGGTTCGATAGGATTGCCAAGAACGGTTCCGTAGGCGGTACCGGTATATTCCGGGTACAGATCAATCTCACCGCCGGCCAGTGCCTGAAATGCGATCATGGTACCGCCCAGCGCCAGCTTTCGTTCAACTTTCAAATCGGTTTTG
Organism: Clostridium sp.; assembly: GCA_016302185.1. Taxonomy (GTDB): domain Bacteria; phylum Bacillota; class Clostridia; order Lachnospirales; family Lachnospiraceae; genus Otoolea. The sequence continues at coordinate 3,895 of JAEDOC010000128.1, forward strand.
GCCTCAATTAAATCTGCCATCATATTGCCGATAATTACACTTTCACAGCCTTCCTTGGAACCGATGCGCAGATCGGCCCGGGAATTTAAATACTGTACGGTCATGAGGACAAAGGCGGCGGCGATGGCCGCAGCGGAGAGAAGTGCTGTCTGCTTTCTGTGACGATGTTCCTTCTGCATCCGTTCCGGGGTTAGCTCAGCGGAGGAGAGACGAAGCGCAATCGGTGTGACCGCCCGCTCGACTCTGGACATCAGAAAATCCATGAGAAGTGCCAGTACACAAGCCGGAATGGCGCCTGCCAGAATCATGCTGCTGTTGTCGGTCTGGATACCGCTGATGACCAGCGTGCCCAGGCCGCCGGCACCGATGTAGGCGGCGATGGTCATCAGGCCTACGGCGGTAACACTGGAGATACGGATACCTGCCATGATGACCGGAAGAGCCAGCGGCAGCTGTACCTTAAAAAGCACCTGATTCTTTGTCATACCGATGCCCTTTGCCGCTTCCAGCGTGTCGTGGTTAATATTGTCCAGTCCCGCACAGGTGTTTTTCAGGATCGGGAGCAGAGAATACACCACAACCATGAAGATGGCAGTTCCGGAGCCGATTCCGAAATAGGGAACCAGAAAGCCCAGAAGTGCCAGACTGGGAATCGCCTGAACCACATTGGCACCGCCCAGAATCGGTTTCCGCAGGCTGGCGCGTCCGGAGATAAAGATTCCTAAGGGCACGCCAATCAGGATCGCAGCTGCGACAGAAAGGATAGTCAGTTTGATATGGCTCAGCAGGAGCTGGCCGATATAGGAGTGCTGCTGGGATACGTAAGTGATAAGTCCGTTCATGCGGTTTCCTCCTCTCTTGTTTTGTCCAGCTCATCCAGATCCAGAAACTGACTGGAAAGAGCGGTAACCAGGCTGGATTTGGTGATCAGTCCTACCAGCTCCTTGTTCCGGTTCAGAACGGGGATGCTGGAAACATCATACTGGCGTACCATCCGCAGAAGCTCCACGATGGAGGTTTCCGGCTCGGCGGTAGCCGCCGGCTTCTTTACGATGGTGCTGACCGGTGCGTTCTTATCTGCTGCCCGCAGGATGTGCTTGGGATGAACGATACCCAGAAAGGTGCCGTCCTCGTCTACGGCCAGCAGCCGATCCACCTTCTGGATTCTCATCTTTTCAATGCACTTGAGCATGGGGATTTCCGGCCGCGTCGTCACGGGAGATGAAATCATGATATCTCTGGCGTGAATGTATTCCGGGCTGGACCAGATACGGTTGGGACCGACGAAATCGCTGACAAAACCGTCGGCCGGCCGTTTCAGAATTTCCTCCGGAGTATCATATTGCAGGATGGAACCTTCATTCATGATGCAGATACGGTCGGCAATTTTCACTGCCTCGTCCATGTCATGGGTAACGAATACAATGGTTTTATGGAGCTGCGCCTGCAGGCTTACCAGCTCGTCCTGCAGTCCGGCGCGGGTAATGGGATCCAGTGCGGAAAATGGCTCATCCATCAGTATGATGTCGGGATCCGTGGCAAAGGCCCGGGCAACGCCGATACGCTGCAGCTGACCGCCGGAGAGCTGTACCGGATAGCGGTCCAGATAAAAATCCGGATCCAGTCCAACCATCTGCATCAGCTGTCTGGTACGTGCCGCGATGTCGGAGGCTTCTCTTTTTTCCAGTGTCGGAATGATCTCAATATTTTCCCGGACCGTCATGTGGGGGAAGAGGCCGGTCTGCTGAATCACATAGCCCATGCTGCGTCGAAGCTCGATGGGATCTGAATCGGCGATATCGGTCCCGTTGATGAGGATCTGTCCTCCGGAAGGCGCAATCAGCCGGTTGATCATCTTCAGTGTGGTCGTCTTGCCGCAGCCCGAAGGGCCAATCAGGACAACAATCTCCCCATCATAGATAGTGAAATTGATGCTGTTCAGCACGGGCGCATTCTTGTAGTGTTTTGATACGTTTTTGAATTCGATCATAAATCAGGCCACTTCCTTTCTCTGTTCGCCG
>JAEDOC010000019.1 GCA_016302185.1 Clostridium sp.
TCACCCAGGGAACCGGTGCTATCGTAAACATTATTCTGGATCCCATCCTGATCTTTGGCCTCTTCGGCTTTCCGCGTCTGGGAATCAGCGGTGCCGCTATCGCTACCGTAGCAGGACAGATTGTCGCCATGATCCTTGCGTTTTGGCTGAATCAGACCAAAAACCCGGATATTTCCGTATCGCTGAAAGCCATCCGTCCTAACCGACGGGTCATTGCCAGAATTTATGAGGTTGGTGTTCCTTCCATTATTATGCAGTCCATTGTCTCTGTCATGACCTTCGGTATGAACAAGATCCTGATCCTGTTTTCAGAAACCGCGGTATCCGTTCTGGGCGTGTACTTCAAGCTGCAAAGCTTCATTTTTATGCCCATCTTCGGCTTAAACAACGGCCTGATCCCGATTGTAGCCTACAATTACGGTGCCGCCAGCCGGAAGCGTATCATGGAAACCATCCGCCTGGGAATCATTATCGCCGTCAGCATCATGCTCTTCGGTCTGGCGATCTTCCAGTTATTCCCGGATCGGCTGCTTCTTCTGTTTAACGCCTCCGAGCATATGCTGGAAATCGGCGTACCGGCACTGCGCATCATCAGCTTAAGCTTCCTGTTCGCCGGCTACTGTATCATCGTTGGTTCTGTCTTCCAGGCACTGGGCAATGGTGTATACAGCCTGATTGTTTCCGTCGCCCGTCAGCTTCTCTGCATCCTGCCGCTGGCCTACCTGTTCGCGAAGCTCTGGGGGCTTCACGCTGTCTGGTACTCCTTTGCGCTGGCAGAGCTGATTTCCGTCACCCTGTCCACCATCCTCTTCCGCCGGATTTACTTAGAGAAGATTAAACCGCTGGATGACATCGCCGGGCAGAAAACAGTATAACAATCCATTCAATACATGGTTCCAGGAGAACGCCTGACTTTTCATAAGCAGGCGTTCTGTTTTATTTAGATTTTCCGTTGAATGCTCCAGCTCTCTGGCCCAGAGATGGGAAGCTGTTACCGCATTCACTCCTTCCATGCGGCAGACCAGTTCAATGAGCAGACAACTGACCACCGCCATCTTCACCGCCAGATACGGTTTTCCGTCATAAACTGCTCCGGGCAGCCAGAGGTAGAGATAGTAGCGCAGCAGCGACTCCAGCTCTGTCTCGGTAAGAGCCATTTCGAAATTCGGGGATACACATACACCTGTGTACCCTTCCATCTGCGTCATACAATCCTTCGTCAGCGCCCTCCACTCTTCTGAAACCGGCTCCAGCTTTTTTAAACAGGTAAACCAGACTGACAGCTCTTTCCACATCTGCTGCTCTGTTTCTCTTTCCACACGTGAAAGTCTCCCGGCAAACCGCTCGAACACACCGCGTCTTGTGTATCGGGTCAAAACCTCCTCCGGAGCCGCATCTCCCCTTCTCCTATGGCGCTGCACATCATGGGCCAATGCCAGAATCATAACCATCTTAAGCCCTATCGGCGGTTTTTTCCCCTGTCCGGACACGTTTCCATAATCCAAAAGATAAAAGCAAACATCTCTCAGCTTCCATAGAAAGTCAAGCTCTTCCTCATCCACCGGGTTTACGTGAGAAACCATTGTCGTTTTGATCCGAACCTCCTGATTTTCTCCGGACAGAATCAGTCTTGCCGCCTCCGGACAAGCCAGAGACAGACTCAGCTCCCTCACATACCCATAGTCCTCTATGTGACGCGGAAAGCTCCGACAGGTTCGGCACAGACTGTCCTTTCCCAGATGAAGATACATATCACACAGATTTTCTTTATTTAAAAAAGGACATCTCCCGCCCTTCATACGAAACTCTCCCGTGATCTCATCAATCCCGGCCCGAAGACGTTTTCCAAATTCTCCTTCTACCCTTTGATACCGCTTTACCGACCTCGAATCCGCTCCGATCTGCCAGGAAGCGCAGCAGGTATCCGGACAGGCTCCTCCTGTGCAGGCAAACAACGGATAGTATTCCGGATACCTTACCGTAATTCTTTCTTCCATAAGTGCCTCTCCTCTCACTTTCCTTTCGTTGTTCAGAACGCTTCTTCCACCAATTCCAGATTCTCTTCGCTGTATTCCAGCTCCTTCGAGCAGGCCTTCGCATTCTGCACCCGATCCTCTGTGGTCAGCTGCCCGGTCCGGGAAAAGAATTCAATATCCATCAGATGAATCAGAACTACACATACCAGTACCAGTCCCGCCTTTGACCGAATCCTCCCATCCTCTCTGCATTTCATAAAATACCGATACAGGAAATAGGAAGCCAGCTTCTCGTACTCGTACTCCCGTTCCCGGGCCACCTCCTTCAGCTTCTCCTTCGCAGAAAGCAAACGTTCCGGCTGTGCCGCCAGATCCTCCAAACGGGAAAGCTGCGTTACCCATCCCTCATCGATAGGCTCCAGGCGGCGGCAGAGCTTCAGAACCTGACGATACAGCTCCATCCACTGTTCTATGCTCATCTCCGGCTGTATCGTCCATACCTCTTCTTTTGCAAATCGTTCTGCAGCAGCAAGAATTTCTTCCACATCCCCAAAATCCAGATCTTCCTGCAGCTCGCCGGCATAGGAAAGCAGGCAAAGAAGGCGCTCCCACAGAGAATGTTTCCGGTTCTGCAGCAGTAAAAACGCAGTTTCACGGGCTGTAAATAACGCAGTTACCAGCCGCCGCTCCTGCACCGCATCCTCCAAAGCTGCATCTTCCGCATCGCCCAACTCTTCCTCTACCAGGCAAAACGGTTCTTTGTCTTCCAGCAGAAGACGGGCTGCTTCCTCACAGCAGAGCCCCAGTCCCACCTCCGTCACATCCTCAAACCAGTCATAAAACCGGGGATGCTCCCGGCAGATGTCACAGAGCGAGTCCTCTCCCAGCCCCAGAATCAGATCGCAGAGATTCTCCCCGTTCAAAAACGGGCACCTCTCTTTCTCTCCTTCCAGACGAAAATGACCTTCCTCCCAGTCGATACAGCGCCGGAGCCGTTCTCCCAGCTCTCCCGGCACCGTTCGGTAGAATTCCAGCTTCTCCTCGTTAATATCGATCTCCCAGCCGATGCAGCAGCTGTCGCTGCAGGCCCCTGCAATGCAGCGGAACCGATCATAGTACTTCGGTTTTCGAAGCTTCATCCTTTGCTCTTCCTTTCCTTCCGCAAAACAAATGTCTCGCCCACGCATTCCAGACGGCAGCTTCCTCCCCGTTTTAAGCTTCCGAAGAGAAGCTCATCCACCAGAAGCGGTTTGATCTCGCTGCTGATGATACGCTCCATCTCCCGCGCTCCGTATTCCGTACTGGTTCCCTTCTTCGCCAGAAGTGCCTTTGCCTCCGGAGAAACAAGAAGCTCCACTTTCTTTTGCGCCACCATGGCAGACAGCTGGGAAAGCTTCTTTTCCGCAATCCGCACTGCCATCGCCTCATCCATCGGCCGGAACACCACGATCCGGTTCAGGCGGTTTCTAAATTCCGGCTGGAAGATCTTCTTCACCTCTTCCAGGATCACCTCGGATTTCACGCTGCGATCTCCAAATCCAATCTCTTTCTTTCCCACCCGGCTGGCCCCCGCATTGGAGGTCATAATGAGAATCACATTTCGGAAATCCGCCTTCCTTCCCTGATTGTCCGTCAGGGTCGCATAATCCATTACCTGAAGAAGAATATTGTAGATATCCGGATGAGCTTTCTCGATCTCATCCAGAAGAAGCACCGCATGAGGATTCTTCCGGACTGCTTCCGTCAGCAGTCCTCCTTCCTCATAGCCCACATAGCCGGCCGGCGCGCCGATAAGCTTTGCCACCGCGTGCTTTTCCTCATATTCACTCATATCAAAACGAAGCAGAGAGATTCCCAGCTCCTCGGCCAGGCTTTTGGCAATCTCTGTCTTTCCCACCCCCGTGGGGCCGACAAACAAGAGACTTGCCAGCGGCTTTCCGCTTTCCAGAAGGCCGGCACGGGAGAATTTCACCGCATTTACCACCTGGGAAACTGCTTCCTCCTGCCCGAAAACCCGACCGGACAGCCGCTGTTCCAGAGTGGCCAGCTTTTCCACCTCATCGTTTTCCACTGTCTGCTTCGGAATCTGACAGGTTTTCGACAAAATCTCTTCAATCAGTGCCTTTGATACCGACTGTGTCTTCTGCGGAAGCGGATGCAGACAGCGGTAAGCTCCCGCCTCATCCATCAGATCGATGGCTTTGTCCGGAAGGTATCTTTCATTAATATACCGGGCGCTCATTCGGGCCGCATATTCCAGAACACCTTTTCCGTATTTTACTCCATGAAAGGTCTCATAATGCTTCTTTAAGCCTTCCAGAATCTGCACCGTATCCTCTACCGATGGTTCCTTAATCTCCACCGTCTGGAACCGCCGTACCAGACTCTTGCTTTTCTCAAAGTATTTTTTATATTCCTCGTAGGTGGTAGCTCCGATAAAGCGTACGGAGCCATCGGCCAGATAGGGTTTTAAGAGGTTGGAGACATCCAGGCTTCCGCCGTTCACTGCACCGGCCCCCACAATATTGTGAATCTCATCCAGATAGACGATGGGTTTCTCTTCCCGGCTGATTCCGTCCATAATCATCCGAAAACGCTTTTCAAATTCTCCCCGATACTGGGTTCCCGCCAGCAGGCTTCCCAGATCCAGCGCATAGATTTTCGCTCCCAGCAGCGGCCCCGGCACCTCATTTTTCTCCAGCAGGCGGGCCAGCCCATAGACAATGGCCGTTTTCCCCACTCCCGGCTCTCCTAAATGCAGTGGATTGTTCTTCTCCTTCCGGCAAAGAATCTGCATCGTTCGCTCCAGCTCCTCTTCCCTGCCAATCAAGGGATTTCCACTCTCCGCCTTCTCGTTTAAGCAGGTCACATACCGTTTCCATCGGCTGTCCCTGCCTTCCTCGGCCTGTTCCCCGCTCTCACCGTCTGTCGGCCCGGGCTCTTCAGACACCCCATCTGCGCCGTCGGCATTGATTCCCTTCGTCCCATTCCCGGCGGCTTCCGCCGCTCTTTTCTGCCGGTTCTGGCTTTTTGCGGCTTCCAGAAGTCTGTCGTAGATCTCGGTCAGCTCCCGCAGCAGATCCATCCGTTCTACTCCCTGAATCTCCATGTAATACACGGCATAGCTTTCCTCCAGCGAGTAAAATCCGTTGACCAGGTGTGAAAGCTCCACCGCGTCCTTTCCGCTGTTATCCGCCGTCTCCTGGGCACGAATCAGAATCGTCTCCAGCCCCGCTGACATCTCCGGCCGCCCCACCATCCCGGTCGCTTCCATCGTTTCCTTTAAATATCCTTTCAGCTGATCCTTCAACTGCTCTGTATCTCCGCCGCAATTTTCAAAGGCCTCACGGAAGGTGGGCCGCTCCGCGATGGCATACAGAAGAAGCTCCGGTGTCACATATTCATACTGTTCTTTCGCCGCCGTATCAAAAATCCCATTTAATACCTGGGCTACCTCTTTCGTCACACGCATCCTGTCACACCTCCTCCACTGTCAGCCGGAAGGGGTATCCCTCCGCCTTTGCCCGCGCCTCGGCCGCCCGCTGCTTTGAAACCGCAATATCGTAGGGATAACAGCCCACTGCCGCCCTGCCTCCCCGATGCACCGTCATCATCAGTACGGTAGCTTCTCTCTGATCCTTATGAAAAATATCCATCAAAATCTCCACCACAAAATCCATTGGTGTATAATCATCGTTATGCATGATCACCTGATACCGTTTCGGCTCCCGAATCCGGGATTTTGTCTGTTCTCTCGTTTCTCCCTGTACTGCCATCTGATTCCTCTTGTTCACATCACCGTGTTTGTTTCTTCAATTTCCGTTTTTATGCACACCGATCATATCATAAAACCGTACTGACCTCAAATATATTATAATAATCAGTCTCCGGAAATGGAATCTGTCCTATGACCAAATTTCTCTCGTCCTTTTGCCACTGCACCTGGCTTCCGGGCTGCAGGGCACGAAAAAAGCTGCTTTCCACCGCCTTCTTATTCCTTTTTGCCTTCGGAGCCGGCAACCTGACCGCCAGGGCAAAAGAACTCTTTCTCACACAGTCCCCGGATTCGCCTGCCGTTTCTGCAAACACCGCAGTCTACAGCAGCCGGATCGCCTGCGGCGCTGTCCCCGCCTCTGCCGACGGCAACTGGGGACTTGGCTTTCGGGAGGAAGGGCAGACGCCGGTGGGCAACGCCAGCGCCGATTACTTAAAACAGTTTAACGCCTGGTACGTCGGTCCTTCTCAGGAAAAAGTCATCTACCTGACCTTCGATGCCGGATATGAAAACGGCAACACCGCACCAATTCTTGACGCATTAAAAAAGCACCAGGCCCCCGCCACCTTCTTTCTGGTGGGAAACTATCTGGAAACCAGCCCGGATCTGGTCAAACGGATGGTCTCCGAAGGGCATACCGTGGGAAATCACACCTACCACCATCCGGATATGTCCAAAATTTCTGATAAAGCAGCCTTCGAAAAGGAACTCACGCAGCTGGAAGAAAAGTATGAACAGCTGATCGGCCAGCCCATGAAAAAGTATTACCGGCCGCCCCAGGGCAAATACAGTGAAAGCAACCTAAAAATGGCACGGGATATGGGCTATCAGACCTTTTTCTGGAGCCTGGCCTATGTGGATTGGAATACGGAAAAGCAGCCTACGAAGGAAGAAGCCTTTTCCAAGCTGCTGAAACGGATTCATCCCGGGGCCATCGTCCTGCTCCACAGCACCTCAAAAACAAATGGTCAGATTCTCGACGAGCTTCTGACCAAATGGGAAGAAATGGGGTATCAGTTTAAGGGGCTGGAGGATCTGGTGAACGCCTCTCTGGTATCCACATCCCACAGTTCCAGTTCATTTTCAATAGGAAACCAGCGAATCTCTTCCTCATGACCACGAAGCACCCGCCGCCCTCCCTGATCTTCCGAAAGCGCTGATAATTCCGATACATACGCTGACGAAAACCAGGTAGGATTGCCGGGTTTTCCCTGAAAGCAGACACTGCCCAGGGGAGCACGGCAGCTTTCCATCTCCGTCAGGAAGGCTTCTGCCGTTTTTTCCGAAAGCCAGGGCTGATCCGCCACAAAGAAAGCGAAGGCGTCCGGCAAAGACTCTTTCTCTGTACTCTGCTCTCCTCCCGAAAGCCCCGCCCGGATGGAATAGGATATCCCCTTCGGGCTGTCCGGTGAATCCACCCGTGTCACCGGCAGATCCGCACACTGCTCCAGGAGTTCCCGATACTGGCTGACCACGAAAAGCTGCCAGTCCGGATGGCGGCCTGCGATCGCGCAGAGCCGTTCCAGCAGATGGCGGTACATCGGTTTGCCTTCGATTTCATACATAAGCTTGTTAGAACCAAACCGGCGGCTGTTTCCAGCCGCCAGATAGATAATACGAAGCTTCATTATTCCAATTCCTTCTTCCGAAGTCCCATGGCGATCTTTTCACTGGTCGCCGGCAAATCGGTAATCCACAGTCCGGTGGCGTTATAGATGGCATGCACCAGAGCCGGAGCCGGTGTGTTAATCACAATCTCACCGATGGATTTTGCACCGAACGGTCCGGTAGGCTCATAGCTGCTCTCAAATTCCACCCGCAGCTTTCCCATATCCAGGCGGGTCGGGATCTTATACTGCATAAAGGAATTGTTCATCACCTGCCCCTTGGCCGTATACTGGACATCCTCATAGAGGGTCATGCCGATGCCCTGTACCAGCCCGCCCTCCACCTGAAGACGGGCCAGATTGGGATTGACCACCGTTCCGCAGTCCACCACAGCCACATAATCCAGGATCTCCACATGACCGGTCTCCTTATCCAGCTCGATCTCCACCATACCCACCATAAACGGAGGCGGGGACACCGGAGAGCTGTTGCTCTCCGTTACCTGCAGCGCATTATTACTTCCGCACATGGAGCTTTCCCCAATCCGGGCCAGGGAAACCGTGTGGCCATTTCTTAAATCCTTCACCTGATGACCGTCAAATTCTAAGTCCTCCTCCGGACAGTCCAGAAGCTTTGCTCCTTCCCGGATAATCCGCTCCGAAAGCTTCCGGCAGGCCCGCTCCACCGCGCGCCCGGTCACATAGGTGGTACTGGAGGCATAGGAACCGCAGTCATAGGGGGAGGTATCCGTATCCGCGCCGGACACGATGATATCATCCACCGAGCAGTCCAGACATTCCGCGGCCATCTGCGCCAGAATGGTATCACAGCCCGTTCCCATATCCGCCGCCGCGATGGACAAGGTATAGATTCCGTCCTCCGTCAGCTTAATGGAAGCAGATCCCACATCCACGCCGGAGATACCGGATCCCTGCATGCCCATAGCCACTCCGATGCTGCGAACCTTTCCGTTTCCCATATCCTTTGACGGATACTTCTCCTTCCAGCCAATCATCCTGGCCGCACGGCTCAGGCACCGATCCAGAGCGCAGCTGTTCGCCTGTTCTCCGTAATAGGCCGGCATGATATCGCCTTCCCGCACCATATTCTGCTCCCGCAGAGCCACCGGATCCATCCCCAGGCGCACCGCCATCTCATTGACCGCCGACTCCACCGCAAAGATTCCCTGGGTTGCTCCGTAGCCCCGGTAGGCACCGGCAGACATCCGGTTGGTATACACCACCTCATAGGCAAAGCGGTGGGCTTCCAGTAAGCGGTACAGTGGAATTGACTTATGGCCGGACAAGCCGACAGTGGTCGGTCCGTGCTCTCCGTATGCACCGGTATTGGACAATGTATGTACATCAATGGCACGGATCCGCCCGTCCTTCATGGCACCAACCCGAACCTTTACCTCCATCTCATGACGGGGTGACGACGCAATCTGGGATTCTTCTCTGGTAAATACCATCTTGGACGGCTTTCCCGTCTTCCAGGTCACAAACGCCGGGTAAATCTCCGATACCACCGTCTGCTTCGCGCCGAAGCCGCCGCCGATTCTCTGCTTAAACACACGGATTCTGGACTTGGGAATTCCCATGGCATGGGACAGGATCCGCCGCACATGGAAAACAATCTGCGTCGATGCAAACACATTCAACCGTCCGTATACATCCATAAAGCAGACGGTACGGAAGGTTTCCATCATCGCCTGCTGGCAGGCCTTCGTATGATAGGTTCTCTCCACCACCTCGTCACAGTCAGCCAGAACCGCATCCACATCTCCCAGATGCGTTTCCTCACAGGCACATAAATTCCGTTTATTGTCCGCTCCCACCGGACAAAGCGCATGCCAGTCCTCTTCCGGATGTACCAGAATCTCATTGTCCAGCGCCTCATGGAAATCCAGTACAGCCGGGAGCACCTCATATTCCACTTTGATCAGTTTTAACGCCTTATTGACACAGGCTTCATTTTCCCCGGCAACGATGGCTACCGGATCTCCCACATAGCGCACATGGCGATCCAGAATCAGACGATCGTGGGGGCTGGGCTCCGGATAGGTCTGACCGGCCATAGTGAAGCGTTCCTGCGGCACATCCTCCCAGGTATAAATCACTTCGATTCCCGGCACCTTTTTTGCAATATCCGTACGGATCGAGGTTATCACGGCATTGGCGTGAGGGCTTCGGAGCACTTTCACAATCAGGCAATCCTTCGGCGCCATATCATCGGTAAATACCGGCTGACCGGTTACCAGAGCCATGGCATCTTTCTTCATAATCGGCTGTCCAACTACTCGCATACGGCACCTCCCGTCTTTGCCTTTTTATATTCCAGGAAATTCAGAATTCCCCGCAGCTGCCCCTCATAACCGGAACAACGGCACAGATTTCCTGCCAGGTATTCCTTAATCTCCTCCTCGGACGGGTCCGGAATCTCGCGGAATAAAGCAATAGCATTCATGATCATACCGGGATTGCAGAAGCCGCACTGCTCCGCTCCCTGGTTCGCAATAAACGTACCAAACTCCTTTGCCTCTTCCTTTAGGCCCTCCAGGGTATCTACCCGATGGCCGTCCGCCCGCGCTGCCAGAACCGAACAGGACAGTACCGGCTTCTCATCTAAAAATACGGTACAAAGACCGCAGTTGGAAGTCTCACAGCCCCGTTTCACACTGTAGCAGCCGTGGCTGCGCACAAAATCTATGAGAAGAAGATCCGGGCTTATCTCCTCTTCCAGCTTTTTCCCATTTAATATCAGCTGAATCTTCACTGGTCTCTTCCTCCTTTTTCCGGCTTTACTGCTGCCGCTGCTTCCTCCGCTCCGAATGCAAGCTGCTCTAAGGCTCTTCGAATCAGCACCTCTGCCAGCACACTCCGGTACTCCGCACCGGCACGCATATTGCCGGAAACAGGCACCTTCTTCGCCGTCTCCGCTGCTGCCTTTGCGATGATCTCTTTCTCTGTTTCTCCTGCCTTCAAGCCATCCACAGGGAAAATCATTGCCTTCTGCGGTCTGGCTCCAACCACGGCCCGAATGCCCCAGGGGCCTTCCGAAACGGCACAGGCCAGCACCGGAAAATCCGTCTTTGTATTGCGATGGCTTACATAAGCGCAGCGCACCGGTGTCTTCTTCACAATCAGCCGCACCAGAATATCCTTGTCCCGCTTCATTTCAGCAAATTGCGCCAGCGGAAGGATTCCTCCCTTATAAAGCTCCACATAGGTATCAAAGGCCAGAAATACCGTCAGTACGTCAGAAAAACCGTACCGGCCGAAGATACTTCCTCCCACGGTGGCCAGATTTCGGAACTGAACCCCCACAATACTCTTTACCGCCTCACGAAAGGCTCCGTTCCCATAGGTATTCAGTCTCTCATCCAGCTCCAGCTGCCGCAGCGTGGTCATACAGCCGATGGAAAACTCCTCTTTCATCTCTTCAATGGTGTTCAGCCCAAGCTCTGATAAATCAATGGCGGTCTGAACCATACGGGAACTCATCTTCAGCCACAGCATACCGCCCAGGATGCAGCCGTTCTTCTGATTCAGCTCATAGGCCTCCTCCAGACTTTTCACCCTCACATAGTTTTTGATCGTCAGCATACGATTTCACTCCTCATTCTATCCTTCTCGTTCTGTCTTCCCTTTCAGCGTTCTTCATAGGTTTATTCTTCTTCCTCTTTCGGAAGCACAATATTCAGCACAATCGCCACCAGGGCTGCCGGCACAATACCGGATCCGCCGAATACCAGCTGAATATAGGACGGCAAATGGCCCAGAATTCCGCCGTTGGAACCAATGCCATAGCCCAGTCCCAGTGCCACAGATACAATGGTGATGCTTCTGGCAGTCAGCGGGTGCTTTGTAATCAGCTGAATGCCGCTGACCACAATGGAGGAAAACATCATCACAGCCGCACCGCCCAGCACGGACTGAGGCATAATGGAAATCAGGGCCGCCAGCTTCGGGAACAGGCCGCAGAGAATCAGGAATACCGCACCGGCCGCAAGAGCGGAACGGTTCACAATCTTGGTCATGGTAACCAGGCCCACATTCTGACTGAAGGAGGTATTGGGAAGAACTCCAAACAGAGCCGCAAAGCTGGAGCCGGCACCGTCACAGATCACACCGCCGGAAAGCTCACGATCCGTTGCCTCCCGTCCCATGCCGCCTTCCATAACGCCGGAAATATCTCCCACTGTTTCCACTGCAGTAACAATAAACATAATCAGCACCGGCACCACCGCCCGCACATCAAAGACCGGCTTCACCGGCAAAAGCTTCGGCAGGGAGATCCAGGAAGCCGAGGCCACCTTGTCCCAGTTTAACACCCAGGCTTTCGTATATTCCACACCATCTGCATCCAATGCGGTTGTCGGCAGAACCGCTCCCATCACTGCAGCTACCGCATAGCCCACAATAATTCCAATCAAAATCGAAGATGCACTTGTAATTCCTTTGGTTCCATGCTTTAACGCCACAATGACCAGAAGGACAATCATGCCCAGCATCAGGTTTTCAATCGAACCAAAATCCTTTGCCGCATTGCCGCCGCCAAAAGAATTCACGCCAACGGCTATCAGGGACAGACCGATGGATAATACTACCGTACCGGTCACCACCGCCGGAAAAAATCTCCGCAGCGGCTTCAGCAGAAAACCCAGCACTGTCTCAAACAGGCCGCCGATGATCGAAGCGCACATGATAGCGCCGTAGGCCAGGACACCACCGCCCATCACACCTGCCACACTGTTAAACACACCGATAAATCCGGAACTGGTTCCCATGATGATCGGCACCTTACCGCCCACCGGGCCGATAGCATACAGCTGAATCAGGGTAACTACACCTGCCACCCACATCGCATTCTGCAAAAGCGCCACCTGCATATCCGCAAAATCACTTCCTGCGCCCATTCCGCAGGCGCCGGTAATAATTAAAAGAGGAGTTAAATTTCCCACAAACATTGCCAGTACATGCTGAAGGCCTAAGGGAATTGCCTTGCGCAGAGAGAGTTTTCCATAAAAATCATACTCTGCTCCCTCCTTTTCTGTCTGACTCCTCACTTCTGTCTGATTCATCGTTTCTTCTCCTTATCCTTTGTTTTCGACTTTCATTGTCTCAATCTATCATACCATAAACTCAGTGCTGAATCCATCTCGTATTTACCGTTTTCCTTCAGGAAAAAACAAATTGCGCACCGAGCAAAAATCTGGCATAATAAATAGGATTATTTTTTCCGGTAAAGGAGCAGTCTGTTCATGGTATATACAGAAGAAATCATACAGGTTTACATCGAAGAATATGAGACCGAAAGCAAAAAGAAACGAAAAAATATGGTCCGCCCAAAGGATTTCCGTGATCGGCTGACAAGACTGGAAAAGGCAATGAAACGAACCAAGGCAGCTCAGGTCACAAGCCGGTATCTGGAAGAGACACACCGCCAAATCCGGAATCTGTCTTATTTTGCCTACCGCTCCCATGATTCAGCCGCCATTCTCCGTCTGTGCGATCACCTTCTTCCGGAGCTGGTACGTCTGGATCTGTCCATGTTTCTCCCTGCACAACAGGAAGATATCTCCGCAGATTTTCTGAATTATCTGAAAACCGAACAGTCCGGTGAGCTGTGCAGCCATCCTTTATTTGAACTGTATCAAAACTATAAACGCTTTGTTATCGAATATAAAATCATGGATCTGGTTCCCGCCCGGCCCGAACTGGAATTTCCGGAGACCCTGCGCATGAACCGCCATTTCATTCTGCACATCGGCCCAACCAACAGCGGAAAAACCTTTCACTCCCTGGAACGGCTGAAGGGAGCTGAAAATGGCATCTACCTTGGACCTCTGCGGCTTCTGGCTCTGGAGGTTTATGAAAAAATGCACGATTACGGTGTTCCCTGTACCATGCTGACCGGCCAGGAATGCATTGCCGATGAGCACAGCCGTATCACCGCCTCCACCATCGAAATGGCAGATTTTTCCCAGCTTTATGATGTGGCCGTCATCGATGAGGCCCAGATGACTGCTGATCCGGATCGGGGACACAACTGGACCCGCGCCATTCTTGGCCTGAAAGCAAAGGAAATCCATGTCTGCATGAGCCCCGCGGCAGAGGAGGTTGTCATGCATCTGATCCGGCTCTGCGGTGATGACTGTGCCATCTGCCGGTATGAACGGAAAACAGAGCTGATCTGTGAGACAGAAAGCTTCTCCTTCCCGGAGGATGTCCGGCCCGGCGACGCACTGGTGGTATTTTCCAAAAAAGCCGTCCTGGACGTGGCCGGACGACTGGAGGAAAACGGAATCAAAGCCAGTGTGATCTACGGAAGTCTGCCGCCGGAAATCCGCCGCCGCCAGATACAGCTCTTTACCAGCGGCAAAACCAAAGTCGTGGTCGCCACCGATGCCATCGGTATGGGCCTGAATCTGCCGGTTCGTCGCATCGTATTTATCCAGACGGAAAAATTTGACGGCAGCACCCGCCGCGGCCTAAGCGTTCCCGAGATCAAACAGATTTCCGGACGGGCCGGACGTTTCGGCATCTTTAATACCGGCTATGTCAATGCCATGGGCGACGAGGCGCTGACATATATTAAGGAACGCTTCGATCTTCCGGAAGAGACCATCCATACCGTCAGCCTCGGCTTTCCTCAGATTCTTCTGGAACTGGACGAGCCGCTGGATGTCATCTTAAAAGTCTGGAAATCCGTTGAGCCCTCCGCGCCCTTCGAAAAGATTAATATCGATGAGCCTCTTGCGCTCTACTATCAGGCAGAAAAGCACCGGAACGACATCTATGGCTTTGATGACAAACGGATTCTTTATAAGATGATCACCTGCCCCATCGACATCAAGGACTGGAACGTAGTGCAGCAGTGGCTGGATTACTGTAAGAATTATCCTGCCAATCCATGGCTGAATCACCCGGGAAAGGGTGCCTCCGATAAAAAAGGAATCCAGAAATACGAAAGCTACTACCGAAAGCTGGATCTCTATTATCAGTTTTCCCACCGCTTTGATAAAATCATTGATGAGGACTGGCTGGAAAAAGAGCGGGCCAAAACCGAAGGCACCATCATGCAGTTCCTGGGAAAGGGCAAGAAAACCTACATCGCCCGCTGCCAGTATTGCGGACGGATGCTGCCGGTGGGATACCCTTACCGGAAATGTAAGCAGTGTTTTCAGGCAGGGCGAAAGGGAGCGAAATATCTTCTGTGAAAATTCGGAAACGGACGGTATCTCTTCAGAGCCACACTGCCAAAAATACTGTACAACGCATATCCCACACCGGAGCCGATTCCGGTCAGAATCGCAATGGGAGCCATCGATCCCCCGGTAAATCCACTCACCAGAACACAGCCGCTAAAGGCGATTCCCAAAGCTATCATTTTCTGAATTGTAATTTTTTCATGGAAAAAAAATGCTGACATCAGAAGTACAAAAAAAGGCGCTGTATATAAAAGAATGGAAGCCGCTGCTAACGTTGCCCTCTGAATTGTCATAAAATAACAAATATTAAAAAATACAACACTCAAAAGTCCCATTCCCACAAAAATCCATAGATCTTTGACATGAATCCTGAACTGACTCCGATCGGTAAGCAGCAGATACAACGCCATTCCCACCGCCACAATCACACAGCGCACCAGCGTTGTCTGCACCGCACTTAAGCCTGCAGCAGACAAGGGCCGGGAAAACACTCCTATGATACCCCATCCGAAACCGGCTGCCAAAATCTTTGCTGCCGGAAGAAAACCTCCGGAAGCTCCATTCATTCCATCTATTTCATTCTTTCTCTCCGTCATATCGTTCCCCCTGCTGTCTCTTCTTTTCTTTCTCTTTCCTCAGAAACATTTCGTAAAGCAGTTCTGCCTCCTCCATGGAAGGCTTCCAGCCAAACCGTTTCAGATCCACCCGCCAGCCATCCGGAGTCTCTGCGAGCTCCACGCCCTCCGTCTCCAGCAGCAGCCGCTGAAGATCCGGAGTTTCAAAGGCCGCAGCACCGCTTAGTATACCCTTCGCATTCACCACCCGGAAGGCGGGAAACTCCTTCCCGGCCCGTCCTTCCCGAAGGGCATAGCCTACCTGCCTGGCATTCCCCGGTTTTCCGCACAAAAGTGCCAGCTGCCCGTAGGTTGTCACAAAGCCTTTGGGGATCTGTTTGCCCACCAGCTCCAGTCTCTGATAAAAATCCATCTGCCGTTTTCCCCCATCCGTTGCTTGCGCGCCCAGTCAGAAAAAGGATTCCGCCGCAGCCATCCGCCGATGGAGGACAAAATCCTTTTCCATAGATTCAAATTTCCTTATTCATAAATCGGATACTTCTCGCAAAGCTTTGTTACTTCCCCGCGGATGTAATCTGCCTTGTTTTCAAAATCTGTCGCTGCCAGCCAGATGCACTCGGCAATCTTCGGCATATCCTCCTCCTTTAAGCCCCGGGAGGTAATGGCCGGTGTTCCGATGCGGACACCGGAGGTCACAAACGGGCTTCTGGGATCATTGGGAACCGTGTTCTTATTCAGAGTAATATAAACCTCATCACAGCGGTTCTGCAGCTCCTTGCCGGAGATCTCCATCCCCCGCAAATCAACCAGCATCAGATGATTATCCGTACCGCCGGTTAAAATCTTAAAGCCCTGCTTCTGAAGCTCCTCGGCCAGAACAGCTGCATTCTTCTTCACCTGTGCCTGATATTCTTTAAATTCCGGCTTTAAGGCCTCGCCAAAGCAGACTGCCTTCGCTGCGATGATATGCTCCAGCGGACCACCCTGGGTTCCCGGGAAAATCGCCTTATTGAAATTAAACTTCTCCGCCGCTTCCTTGTTAGCCAGAATCATTCCGCCTCTCGGTCCGCGCAGCGTTTTATGAGTGGTAGTCGTGACCACATCCGCGTAGGGAATGGGGCTTGGATGAAGGCCTGCAGCCACCAGACCGGCGATGTGAGCCATATCCACCATCAGATATGCTCCCACCTTGTCCGCCACCTCACGGAACCGCTTAAAATCAATCTCTCTTGCATAAGCACTGGCACCGGCGACGATCAGCTTCGGCTTATGCTCCACGGCCAGCCGCTCCATCTCATCATAATCAATAAAGCCTTCATCATTCACTCCATAGGGCACAATATTGAAATAAAGGCCGGAAAAATTCACAGGACTTCCATGGGTTAAATGTCCGCCGTGATCCAGGTTCATGCCCATCACCGTATCTCCCGGTTTCAGCATCGCCACAAATACAGCCATGTTTGCCTGGGCACCGGAATGTGGCTGTACATTGGCATAATCACAGCCAAACAGCTTCTTCGCACGCTCAATGGCCAGCGTCTCCACCACATCAACACACTCGCAGCCGCCGTAATACCGTTTACCGGAATAGCCTTCCGCATACTTGTTGGTTAATACGCTTCCCATCGCCATCATGACCGGCTCCGATACAATGTTTTCCGAAGCAATCAGCTCCAGATTCCTTCTCTGACGCGCCGCTTCCGCCTCAATCGCTTTGCCTACCTCCGGATCCTGCTCCGTGATAAACTTCATTACTTCATTTACCATGGTTTTTCCCTTCCTGACTCTTTAAATTTATTGATTTACCGTGTGAAATATCTTAGTAACAAATTATAATCAGAGAAGATCCTTCTGTCAAGTAAAGAACTTTTATTTGTAGTATTTTGTAACTCTATGTGCATCTTTCTTGAATTGTTCTTATTTTTTTCAAAGAATCTGTGATTTTCATTTTCATTGTTAAGTCCGCGTTAAAAAAGCATCATTTTTACCATCTTTTTTCACAAAAAAACTGACAAACTCAGCCCTTCTTTCTGTGTTGACAAAACTTTCCCGCGTGTTATACTGAGTTCACTTCGGAAAAACACTTCCGTAAAAGAGAAAGGAAAACCATTATGTCTGAGAACAACAAAAAAGAACTGGAAAAAGAGCTTCATACAATCTCCAACCTCTATCAGTTGGAAAACGAACCACACAAAGGAAAAACAGAAGAAACCGAGAGATCCTTAAACGATGAATTAAAAAATATCCATACTCTTTACCAGATGTAACTCAAAATCGATTTAGAAGGGAAGCCGCAAACGACTTCCCTTCTGTCTATTTTTACTTAATTTTTCCTCTTTTTTCTCCCGGCGCAGTCAGAATTCCATATCACTTTTCATTTTTCTTCAAGAATCAGTTTTTACTCCTGTAGTTTTATACAATAAATCAGACAAATTCACTTTTTCTTTCTGTTTGTCAAAATTTACTTCTATGCTATACTAAGCTAAACTTTAAAGCAATAATGCAGGAAAGGGAAACCGCTATGATGACTGAGAACGATAAAAAAGAACTGAAAAAAATGCTCCATACAATCTCTCTGCTCTACAATTACGATCTGGATGCACCGAAAAAAGCAGAGAAACAGAAACCTGTAATGCAGGAGCGTACTCTGATGCAGGAACTTCGGATGGCCCGCCTGCTTTGCCAGATCTAAGATTCACTGTATTTACATGCTTTCCTTTGATTGTCAAAACCCCCGGGCTCTGCCAGAGCAGAAGTACCGGGGGCTTATTTTCTCTTTCCTTGTCCAAGACATCCATTCCTATAAACAGGCCTTGATTTTCTCGATCATTTCTTCATACTCCGAATCGCTTAACAGCGTCTGACCCGGATTCATGGCAAAAACACCGCCCCATTCATACTGATCCTTATACTTAGGAACCAGATGCATATGAAGATGGCAGCCGGTATCACCGTAGGCACCATTCTTCCCGGATGGCTCTGCTCCTTAATTTATATCTTCTTTTTATATCTTCTTTCTTCGTTTTTATCCCAGCACCGTTCCCAGCAGAAACGCCCAGCACGGCAAGGCGAAAATACTTAAAAATGTTGTAATCACAACAGCTCCGGCTGTCATCTCCTCATCATATCCGAACTGAACCGCAAAAACCGTGGAGACCGCGGCACTGGGGCCGGACATCAAAAGCAGGATAACTACCGCCGACATTCCATGCGCTCCCAGCAGAACAAACAGACCGAAGCAAGCCGCCGGAATCAGAATCATACGAATCAGGACAATCAATGCCAGACGTTTATCCCTCAGCTGTTTCTTCACATCAATTCCGGCAATGATCATTCCCGTAATAATCATGGAAAAGGGCGTTGTCATGCTTCCCACCATACTCAATACCCTCTCGATCGGCTCTGCCACCGGGATCCGGCCAAGATAAATCGCCAGTCCGATAAAGATAGCAATCATCGTAGGCATGGTAAGCAGCGTATGGACAATCTCCCTCGGATTCACCTTCCCGGTCAGCATGGAATACTGCACCGACCACAGAAACAAATTCAGCACCGTCACAAAGGCACTGGCGTACAGCATTCCCTCACTGCCAAACAACGCCTGAATCAAAGGGAATCCCATATAAGCCGCATTGGAAAACACACAGGTACAGCGAAGAATCGGAAGTGCCGGATCCTTCATCCTCCAGGTGATAAGAAACGTAATCAAAAACCCAAGAAGAAAGGCCGCTGCACTCCAGCCAAGCGCTGTCACAAGATTAGAAAATACTGTCGAATCAAATTCCATCAAGTACGAATGAACCATCATCGCCGGAACTGTCAGTGTCATCATTAAATCCGAAAAATGCTTTCTTCCTTCCATTTTAACTGCGCCTGTCTTCACACAGACAAAACCGGCCAGTATCATACTGAACAGAACCATTACCTGCTCCAGTGTAAGCAATGCCAGCTCCACAAGCTCTTCCTCCTAACTGCGAATTTACCTTATCCGGCAGGAAACAAAAAAGCAACACTGCCGCTGGTCATTATAACTCAAAACGGCAGTGTTGCCAATCCCTCTACAGACAGATCCTGATATTATCGCAGTCTCCGTAGGATTCCGGTTTCCGATCGGTCAGAATCACCGCATCCTCAAATTCTCCGAACGTAACCGAGCTGATATTATCAAATTTACTGTAATCTCCCAAAATGTAACATTCCCTGCACTGCTTTAAGGCTGTCTGTTTCACCAGAGCCTCATTTGCATCCGGAGTCGTAAAACCAACCGTCCGGCTGATACCGTTAGCACCGAAAAAACCCCGGGTAAAATGGTATCCCAGAATCGTATGTATCGCCTGATTTCCCACCACAGCTTCGGTGGAGCTTTTCAGTTCTCCTCCCACCAGAAGAACCCGATAGCCCAGGGCTGCCAGCCTCTGGGCATGAGCCACCGCATTGGTCACATAGGTGGCACTCCTTTCGGTGATGTATTCCAGCATACATCCGGTGGTCGTTCCGGCATCGAGGAACACAAAATCCTGTGGCTGAATCAGTGAAGCAGCATAGACGGCAATTCTTTTTTTCTCCTCCATATGAACCTTCTGCTTCTCCTCCACCGTCGGCTCCTGCGATACAAAAACAATATCCGATGCCACTGCCCCGCCAAAGACACGGGTCAGCCGCCCGGCCTGATGAAGTGCATTGATATCGCGGCGGGCCGTAGACTCCGAGATCCCCAGAAGATCCCGAATCTCCGTCACCGTAATACTTTTCTTTTCATTCAAAAGCTTCAATATCATTTCGTATCGCTGCTCTGTCAGCATTCCCTGTTCCTCCGAAACTTTTTTCTCTCTTCCGTCTGTTTTTCTATTCCGTCCGGCTTCTGCGGTACTCGCCTACGTTCGTCTCCCGCACCAGCTTCCGAAGCGGCAGAATTCTGCCCGGGGACACCGACAATTCGTCCACACCCATGGCAAGGAATTCTCTTGTCAGCTCCGGATCCGCTCCCAGCTCACCGCAGATTCCTACCCAGATCCCTTTTTTGTGAGCATTCTCCACAACCATGGAGATCATCCGAAGGATGGCAGGATGATGAGGATCAAAAAATACATCCAGCCGGGTATTCTGGCGATCCATGGCCAGCGTATACTGGGACAAATCATTGGTTCCGATACTGAAGAAATCCACCTTCTCTGCCAGAAGATCACTGAGCATTACCGCTGCCGGCGTTTCAATCATGATTCCCTGCTCCACATCCCCGTATTCTACACCCTGCTCGGTCAGTTCACGCTTCACTTCTTCCACGATCTCCTGAATCCGGGTCAGCTCATTCAGTCCTGTGATCATGGGATACATCACTGCAAGCTTTCCAAACGCACTGGCACGATACAGCGCCCGAAGCTGGGTTTTAAAGATCTCCGGACGGGTCAGGCAGATTCGGATTGCCCGCAGTCCCATGGCCGGGTTCTCTTCCTGCTCCATCTCAAAATAATCGCACTGCTTGTCCGCACCGATATCCAGTGTCCGGATAATCACCCGTTTTCCCGCCATGGTCTGGGCAGCCAGCTTATAGATCTGAAACTGCTCCTCCTCGGTGGGAAAATGGTCCCGTTCCAGATAGATAAATTCACTGCGGAACAGGCCGATACCATCGGCATCATTCTGAAGCACTGCCGCTAAGTCTCTGATATTTCCTATGTTAGCATACAGCATCACCTTCTGACCGTCAAGGGTAAGATTCTCCTTGCCCTTCAGTGTTTCCAGAAGCTCCTTCTTCTCCAAAAATTCCTGTTTTCTTTTCTGCAGCCGCTCCATCGTTTCCTCATCCGGCTCCACGTAGAGCTTCCCCTCTCCGCCGTCTACCACAGCCATCTTTCCATGAAGTGAAGCCTCCAGGGAAAGCTCGGTTCCTACCAGAGCCGGGATGCTCATCGTGCGGGCCAGAATCGCCGTATGGGAGTTTAAGGAACCTTTTACCGTAACAAAGGAAAGCACCTTGCTCTTATCCATCTGCACAGTTTCCGACGGAGCCAGATCCTCAGCGACTACAATCACCGGCTCGTCCGTCTCGATCCCGGCTCCCTTCTCCCCGGCCAGCACACGCAGCAGCCGTTCCGAAATATCCCTGACATCTGCGGCGCGTCCTCTCATATAGTCATCCTCCATAGAGGAAAACAGTTCTGCAAAATTATCCCCGGTTGTCGCAATCGCATATTCCGCGTTGACGCCTTCGGTTCGGATCATCGTTTCTACCGTATCCATATAATCCTCATCCTCCAGCATCAGCTGATGCATCTCAAAAATTGCCGCATTCGTCTCGCCGATCTCACGCAGTGCTGTTTCATAGAGCTCCTGAAGCTGCGCAATGGCCTCTTTGCGTGCCCACGCATAACGCCCAATCTCCGACTCCGGATCATCTACACTCCTGCGCCGCACCTGCTGCTCATTTTTCCTGTATACACTGATTTTTCCAATGGCAATCCCGCCAAATACACTTTTCCCCTGAAATATCTGCATGTGTTCTTCTCCTTCTGACCGGACAGCTTTTGTCAGCCGACTACAGTCTCTCCTTCATAAATGCTTCCACTGCCTGACAGGCCGCCGCCTCATCCTCTCCGTCAAAGGTCATGGTCACTTCGTTTCCTGCCTTTACCGCAAGACTCATCACCGCAAATATCTTCCGACAGTCTGCCGTTTTTCCGTCCTTCTCCATCTGAATGGAACATGTATATTTTTTTGCTTCCTTTACCAGCTCTCCCGCCGGGCGAGCGTGAATTCCCTGGGGATCTGTAATTACATACTTAAATTCCTTCATTCCTCATTCTCCGTTCTATCCATAGATTTCATTCTTTTCTGTCACTGTTTTCGATTCATATTTTTCTTTTCAAGAGCTTTTTCTTTGTTCTGTCCTATTACTGCACTTCTTTTTTCAGAACTCCCAGAAGCACTGTAGAGACTGCGGTTCCCACGAGAAGAGCCGCCAGATACATCAGTGAATTTCCTACCACCGGGAACACGAAGATTCCACCGTGGGGTGCCATCAGGGTACAGCCAAACAGCATGGACATTGCTCCAGCTGCGGCAGAGCCGGCAATACAAGCCGGAAGTACATGGATCGGATCGGATGCTGCATAAGGAATCGCGCCCTCCGTGATAAATGCAAGACCCATGATAAAGTTGGTCGGTCCGGCCTCGCGCTCTTCTCTGGTAAATTTGTTCTTAAACAGCATGGTTGCCAGAGCAATGGCACAGGGAGGTGTCATGCCTCCAATCATTACCGACGCCATGATGTCATAATTGCCTGCTGCAATCGCTGCGGTACCGAATACATAAGCTGCTTTGTTGAATGGTCCGCCCATATCAATAGCCATCATTCCACCCAGAATCATTCCTAAAATAATTTTACTGCTCTGCCCCATACCGGTCAATGCCTGATTTAAACCGGTATTGATGCCTCCCATCACCGGTTCGACAACATAAGTCATAAGGATACCCATCAAAAGAATACCTACAACAGGAAAAATTAATACAGGCGCAATTTTCTCCAATGCCTCGGGAAGCTTATCACAGGCCTTCCGCAGAGCTAAAATCACATAACCTGCAGCAAAACCGGCTACCATTGCACCAAGAAAGCCTGACTTTCCGCTGGCTGCCATCATTCCGCCAACAAATCCCAGTGCCAGCGCCGGACGATCCCCAATCGCCATGGCAATGAAACCAGCCAGTACCGGAAGCATAAAGCCAAACGCGGTGCCCCCGATTCCCTTAAAGAATGCAGCCATCGGAGTGATCGTACCAAAGTTTCCTCTCTGATCCGCCGGAAGAGCATTCAGATCCACACTGAGTCCATCCAGAAGAAATGCAATGGCAATCAGGATACCGCCGCCCACGACAAAGGGAAGCATATGAGAAACACCATTCATCAGATACGTATAAATCTGGTGCCCCAGACTTCCTTTTTTATCGGAGGAAACCGCCTCTGTTTTCTTTTCTCCGGAGGAAGCCTGATATACCGGAACATTGCCGGAGATTGCCAGCTCCACCAGTTCCTCTGCCTTGCTGATCCCATCGGATACCGGACGGATAATTACTTTCTTTCCGTCAAAACGTTCCATGGGAACCTGTGCGTCCGCCGCCACAATAATACAGTCTGCTTCCTTAATTTCCTCCGGTGTCAGTACATTTTTAGCACCGCCGGAGCCTCTGGTTTCAATCTTTACAAAGCAGTTTTTGGCC
>JAEDOC010000129.1 GCA_016302185.1 Clostridium sp.
AAGATCAGGATGGGATCCAGAATAATGTTTACGATAGCACCGGTTCCCTGGGTGATCATGCTTAAAAAGGTTCGTCCGGTAGACTGCATCAGCCGCTCAGTCATCATTTCCAGAAAAAGACCGAAGGAGCAGCCCAGACAGATGGTTAAATAATCTGTTCCGAAGGAAATAATCTCCGCATTGTCGGTCTGTCCGGCAAAATAGGCGTGGGAGCCGAAGATACCCAGGAGAGCAAAGACAAGGAAGCTTGCAACCGCCAGAAAAATACCGTTGCAGGCAGCCAGATTGGCTTCCTCCTGTCGCCGTTCTCCCAGAGAACGGGATAAAAGTGCGTTGACACCGACGCAGGTTCCGGCGGAGACGGCAATCAGAAGGCTCTGAACCGGGAAGGCCAGAGACACGGCAGTCAGGGCGTTTTCACTGATCTGTGCAACAAAGATACTGTCAACAATGTTATAAAGTGCCTGTACCAGCATGGATAAAATCATGGGCAGAGACATAGATATCAGAAGCTTGTTTATGGGCATGGTGCCCATCTTGTTTTCTGCTGCCTGTGCAGGGTTCGACATGGCAGAGTACCTCCTTTATTATACTTAGCGTGCTAACTAGTATAGCGCAAGAGGAATACCCTGTCAATCTTATCATGATTCTGGCAAAAAACGGTGTCGAATTCCGTATCAATATATGAAAAAATACGCTTGTCAGAGGATCTGTATTTATGCTATCATTAGAGTACTGTTTTTGCGCTGTTTTTGATAACAGTGACGAATTGGAACGAAGAAGGAGGAATTTGAGGGATGAGGCCTTACAGTGAAATGACAAAAGAGGAGCTCCTGGAACTGAAGAAGAGTTTATCTGAGCAGTACCGTGAGTTTCAGAGTAAGGATTTGAAACTCGATATGTCACGAGGAAAACCAAGCACGGAGCAGCTGGATCTGTCCATGGGGATGATGGACGTATTAAGCAGCGAAAGTGATTTAACCTGTGAAGACGGTACAGACTGCCGTAATTACGGGATTCTGGACGGAATCAAGGAAGCCAAGGAACTGATCGGTGATATGATCGAGGTTCCTGCTGATAATATTATTATATATGGTAATTCCAGCTTAAATGTTATGTATGATACTATTTCCCGTTCCATGACACACGGTGTGATGGGCAATACGCCCTGGTGCAAGCTGGATAAGGTAAAGTTTTTATGTCCGGTTCCTGGTTATGACAGACATTTTGCCATTACTGAGTATTTCGGAATTGAGATGATCAATGTGCCGATGGGACCGGAAGGTCCGGATATGGACATGGTGGAGCAGCTGGTGGCTTCCGATGATTCCATCAAGGGTATCTGGTGTGTGCCGAAATATTCCAATCCCACCGGAACCTCCTACTCCGATCATACGGTGCGCCGTTTTGCCAGACTGAAGCCGGCAGCTCCGGATTTCCGTATTTACTGGGATAATGCCTATGGAATCCATCATCTCTATGATGATGAGCAGGATAATCTGATTGAGATTCTGGCAGAGTGCAAGAGAGCCGGCAACCCGGATCTGGTGTATAAGTTCTCTTCCACCTCCAAGATCAGCTTCCCGGGTTCCGGTATTGCTGCCATTGCCACTTCTCATAATAATATGGAAGATATCAAGAAGCAGTTAAGGATTCAGACCATCGGACATGATAAGGTAAATCAGCTTCGCCATGTGCGCTTCTTCGGAGATATTCACGGCATGATCGAACACATGAGAAAGCATGCGGATATTCTTCGTCCGAAGTTTGAGGCAGTGGAGGAGATTCTGGATCGTGATCTGGGCGGTCTCGGCATCGGTGAGTGGAGCAAGCCCAGGGGCGGTTACTTTATTTCCTTTGATGCGCTGGAAGGCTGTGCCAAGAAGATTGTGGCCAAGTGCAAGAAGGCCGGTGTAGTGATGACCAATGCGGGTGCGACCTATCCTTACGGGAAGGATCCGCTGGACAGCAACATTCGAATTGCTCCGTCCTATCCACCGTTAAATGATCTGATCGTTGCGACAGAACTGTTTACCCTGTGCGTGAAGATTATCAGTGTGGATAAGCTGTTGGAAGAGATGGATAAATAAGACCCCGCATCTGCGTGGGATAAAACAGTATGGGCATACTGCCGGCGGGCGGACGCCCATACTTTTTTAATGGAGTGGTTATGGGAAAAGAAAAACTGGAAATACTCTGGAAAAAGCTGGTCAACCGTGAGACGGTTTCTTATCTGATCTTTGGTGTCCTGACGACACTGGTGGACTGGATTGTTTATCCGGTACTGCGATGGCTGGATTATTCGGTGGCCGTATCATCGGCCGGAAGCTGGGCAGCCGCCGTCCTCTTTGCTTTTGTCACGAACAAGCTGTTCGTGTTTCAGAGCTATACTTTCCGCCCGAAGGCGCTGGCACGGGAATTCATTTCCTTTGTTTCCTGTCGTGCCTTAAGCGGGGTGTTCACGATCGGAGCGATGGTTGTTATCGTTGACGTGATGGGCTGGAACGAGTGGCTCGGTAAGGTAGCCGTATCGGCACTTTCTCTGGTTTTAAATTATATTTTCAGTAAACTGTTCATCTTTAAGAAGCCGAAGAACAGGGGAGAAGAGATATGAGCAGAGATGAGATCTCCGGCCTTTCCAGAGAACTGGACGAGGTAATGAAACAGATGACAGGAGAGAAAAACAGACGAAGAACACAGGCCTGGAAGCAGCCGGTGCAGCCGGGAAAACGCTTGGAGGAGGAACCGGAATTCTTTGACGAACCGGAAGAACTCTCAGCATCACGAGAATGCTTCGGAGGTGTACTGCGCTCTTCTGACAGCTATCTGGCTGCCTTTTTTATTCCGGTGATTCTGATGGTGGTAATCTTCGCCTTAAAAGGGATCTATCCCTTTGGAACGGAATGTTTTCTTCGGACGGATCTGTATCATCAGTACGCTCCGTTCTTTTCTGAGTTTCATCAGAAGCTGAAAGAGGGAGGAAGCCTGCTTTACAGCTGGAATATGGGAATGGGCGTCAATTTTACGGCTTTGTACGCCTACTATCTGGCCAGTCCGCTGAACTGGCTTCTGATTCTGTGTCCGAAAGCGTATATTATTGAATTTATGACCGCCATGATCGTGCTGAAGACGGGACTCTGTGGTCTGACTTTTACCTGGTATTTAAGAAAACACAGCCGCCCGGAACGGTTTGGTGCCTGTTATTTCGGCATTTTCTATGCCATGTCCGGATATATGGCAGCCTACAGCTGGAATATTATGTGGCTGGACTGTATCCTTTTGTTCCCGGTGATTCTGTATGGTCTGGAACAGCTGGTCAATGAGAAGAAAGGCCGTCTTTATTGTATCAGTCTGGGCCTTTCGATTCTGTCCAATTACTATATTTCCATCATGATCTGCCTGTTTCTGGTGGTGTACTATGTGTGCCTGTTGATTTTAAAGGAGAAAACAGGCGGAAAGGAATTCTTCGCCGGTGCGCTCCGGTTTGCCTGGTACTCTCTGTTGGCCGGCGCCCTGGCCGGGGTGGTTCTTCTGCCGGAGATCGCGGCACTTGCGGGAACGGCATCCGGAGAGGTCAGTTTTCCGAAAAAGCTGGAAATGTATTTTTCCATCTTTGATATGCTGGCCCGCCATATTGGCAATGTGCAGACAGAGACCGGTTTGGATCACTGGCCGAATCTTTACTGCGGCGTCGCTATTTACTTATTCTTTCTTCTCTATCTGTCCTGCCGGAGGATTTCGGTGAAAGAGAAGGCGGTATTCTGCGGACTGCTGTTGTTTTTCTATGCCAGCTTTTCTATCAATGTATTGAATTTCATCTGGCATGGCTTCCATTATCCCAACAGCCTGCCCTGCCGACAGTCGTTTATCTATATTTTTCTGATTTTAACGATGGGATACCGGGCTTATCAGTATCTGGAGGAAATACCGAAAAAGCATGTTGCTCTGGCCCTGTGGGGGTCCGTGGGCTTTGTGCTTCTGGCACAGAAGCTGATAGACAACGAAGACTATCATTTTTCTGTTTTTTATGTGGCAATTGTGCTTCTGGCCTTGTATGCCGGTGTGATCTATTATTATAAGAACAACCGTCATTCGGTTACGGCGGCGGCACTTCTTGCCCTGGTGCTGGTGGCACTGGAGGCGGCAGCCAATACGGCAGTGACCAGTGTGCCCACCACCAGCCGGACTGCGTACCAGGAAGATAATACCGCGATTCTCCGCCAGACGAAGGCGCTTCGGCAGGAAGAGCCGTTTTTCCGGGTAAAGCGGGTGGATGGCCGGACGAAGAATGACGGGGCATGGATGAATTTCCCGTCTGCTTCCCTGTTCTCCTCCCTGGCCAGTGCAGATATGACTGATTTCTTTAAAGAGATGGGATGTGAAGGCTCTACCAATGCCTACTGCACGGTGGGAAGCACTCCGGTGACAGATTCTCTTTTCTCTCTTCGCTATTCGTTGTATAATGAAGAGCAGGAGAATCCCAGACTTTCTCTGTACAGTGTTTCGGATCACATCTGGCTCTATGAGAATCCGTATACGCTGCCGCCGGGTTTTCTGCTTCCGGATATTGTGGAGACAGGCTGGAAACGGAATCTGGAGTCTCCGCTGGAGGTGCAGAATGATCTGGCAGACTTACTGGATGCTCCGGCTCCTTTTGAATATCTTGCGGGAGAAAATGACGGAACGAAATTTTCCTTTACAGCGGAAACGGACGGGGAATATTATATCACGGTGGGGAATTCCAAAGTCAAGAATGTCACTATGACCGTGGGAGAGACCTCGAAATCCATCAAAAACGTGAATCGTGGCTTCCTTCTGGAGACCGGATATGTCAAGGCGGGAGATACTGTCACTGTGGAAAATAAAGAAAGTTCGGATGCGCTGGAGGCGAATGTGGCCCGGTTCTGTATCGAAGGCTTACAGGGAATCTATGAGCAGCTGAACACCAATCCCTTTACAGTAACCGTATGGGAAGATGATCATCTGGAAGGCGTGATTGGCGCCGGTGATGGCGGAACTCTGTTCTTATCCATTCCCTATGAGGATGGCTGGAAGGTGTCTGTGGACGGAAGTCCGGTGGAAACCAGAAAGGTTCTGGGCGCCTTTCTGGGAATAGAGCTCTCTCCGGGAAGCCATACGGTGACGATGGATTATTTTCCGAAAGGGCTGAAAGAAGGGGCACTGTTAAGTGCAGCTGCACTGGTATTATTTGTATTGTCCTGCCTGACCGGCAGTTTATATCAGAAGCATCATACTATCAAAAGAAAAGAGGAAAGCCAATGAAAAAGTTAGAAGAGTATGTAAGAAGTATTCCGGATTTTCCGGAGCCGGGCATCATTTTCCGTGATATCACCACCATTCTTCAGGATCCGGACGGCTTACAGCAGTCCATTGACGGCATTGTGAAGTCTTTAGAGGGCGTGGATTTTGATGTGGTCGTGGGACCGGAGTCCCGTGGTTTTATCTTCGGTGTGCCGACAGCCTACGCACTTCACAAGGGATTTGTGCCGGTTCGCAAGAAGGGAAAGCTTCCCTGCAAGACCGTTTCCATGGAATATGACTTAGAGTACGGCAGCGCCGTCATCGAGATGCACGCGGATTCCATCAAACCGGGTCAGAAGGTGGTTATCGTAGATGATTTAATCGCCACCGGAGGAACCATCGAGGCCATCATCAAGCTGGTAGAGCAGCTGGGCGGCGAAGTGGTAAAGATCTGCTTCGTGATGGAGCTGGCAGGCCTGAAAGGAAGAGAGAAGCTGGCCGGTTATCCGGTGGAAGCGCTGATCACTTATGAAGGGAAATAGAGATATAATTGAGTAACCTGGAGCGCCGCGTAAGCCGGCGCTCCTTTGT
>JAEDOC010000130.1 GCA_016302185.1 Clostridium sp.
ATCAGGATTTTACGGCGCATTGCAACGAACCCCGTCCTTTTCCTATGTCACAGCCTTAGAACAGCCCATCGAATACAGAAGACCTGTGTGCTGTTTTTCGCCGTTCTTCCACTGCTTCTTTTTCGCGTCCGGAGTCATCCTCTTCCGGAAGATATCTCCAACTTACCACGCCGGGCGTTAGCTGCCGCGACGCCCTCACTTCCTGCGCTAAATCTCTGTCTAAAACTGCACAATTTCTTTAATTTCCTCTGCCTTCTCCACGTAATCGGCATACAGCATCGGCCCTTCTCCTTCATACTCCGGAGAGTATTCGTATTCTATGCGGGCACGAACCTTGACCCACTCTCTGCTTTCCAGAAGACGGGCATTGCGTGCCTTGCACATGAAACCAAGGAATGTCATATCTGCCTCACAGCAGGTCATGGCCATACGGCCCGGAACGAAATAGTTCTTCGGGAATTCCGGTGCTTTTAATACCATTGCGGTGAATTCCACCGTCTTTCCGCGGTAACGATCCGGGCGATCCAGGGCATCAATATACCAGATACCATAGGCCTCCGGCGGAATCTCGATGACATCCGCACTCATATCGTAGGGCAGATCGGCCTCGGAAACCTCTTCAATCTCTCCGTCCTCATCCTCAAATACAATCTGCACCTGGGGATTCATCCCCTTTAAGGTACGGCGGTACGGTTCCAGATCCTCAATCTCATCGCAGCGGTTTACAATGATCATCTCCGTATTTCTGACCATATTTCCCACCAACGGCTTTATATTGTTTAAGTACAGATCCAGTGTGGATCCATCGATGATTGTAATCTGCTGATACAGATCCCAGTCCTTGGGGAGCTTCAGCTCGTTTAAATCCCACATTCCGTTCCATTCCATCAGGACACGTTCCGGATTGTAGAAAATCTCCAGCTCCTCTAAATAGTCCGGTGTCAGCTTTGACAGCTCATCCACGTAGACAACTGACGTCTTTGTATCCTTTAACAGCTCATCATCATACTCTTCCTCGCCCTCTTCACAGACGATCAGAAGTGTCTTTCCTTCGGTACGGAAATAATCCTGCTGCATGGTAAACCGGATAAACTGGGTTTTTCCGGCTTCCAGGAATCCGTTGATGAGAAACAGCGGCATTCTATCTTCACTCATTGTTGCTCTCCTTCTATCTGCGCCCCTCTTTTCCTGAGGCGGCTGATTACTCCATAAATGCTGCTTTTAATCCTGCTTCATCAAGACCAGCACCGATGACACATACCTTTCCGGTATAATCCGGTTTTCCTTCACGAATCTCTGCCTGCTCCGGAACCAGGTCAAAATGCAGCCATACGCCTTCTTTCTCTCCCGGAATCATGCCCTTCGCGCGGAGAACCTCTCCATATTTCTCGCTGTAGGCCAGATCATCCAAAAGCTTCTCCAGCTTCTCTCGGCTCATACCCGGCACATTCTCCAGGCCCCAGCTGGTAAATACCTCATCTGCATGGTGATGATGATGGTCATGATCGTGATCATGGCAGCCGCAATCACATTCCTCATCATGATCGTGGTGGTGATGATGCTCATGATCGTGGTCATGGCAGCCGCAATCGCACTCCTCGTCATGATCATGATGGTGATGATGCTCATGATCGTGGTCATGGCAGCCGCAATCACATTCCTCATCATGATCATGGTGATGGTGATGCTCATGCATATGCTCTCTCGCCTCGCGCATCAGTTCTTCTGCCATGTCATCTTCCTTTTCGATGATCTCCAGAAGCTGTGCACCGGTCAGCTGGCTGCAGGGGGTAGTTACAATCGTTGCCTTCTCATTATGCTGACGCAGCATCTCCACTGCTGCCTGAATCTTCTTCGGATCTGCGATGTCGGTACGGCTCAGAACGATGGTCCCGGCACTTTCAATCTGGTTGTTGAAGAATTCACCGAAGTTCTTCATATACATGCGGCACTTATTCACATCCACAACCGTAACCGCGCTGTTTAACATCACTTCCACCTCGGAAGCCACATTTTTCACCGCATTCATCACATCAGAAAGCTTGCCGACACCGGACGGCTCGATAATCACGCGATCCGGCGCGTATTTGGTCAGAACCTCTTTCAGAGACTTTCCGAAATCGCCAACCAGGGAACAGCAGATACAGCCGGAATTCATCTCACGAATCTCGATTCCCGCATCCTTTAAGAAACCGCCGTCAATACCGATCTCACCGAACTCATTCTCAATCAGTACAACCTTTTCGCCGGAGATAGCTTCCTTAATTAACTGTTTAATAAATGTGGTCTTTCCTGCACCCAGGAAACCGGAAATAATATCAATCTTTGTCATAATCTGTCAACCTTCTTTTCTTCTTAATTTATAAAACATTAGTAGAACCCTAATACGCTATTGTTGCACAAAAATCCCGCGAAGTCAAGCCCCGCGGGAAATTTCAAGTACTGAATTGCAACAGGCAAACAAATAAAATGCACAAAAAACGTGTGGAATCTGTTCAATATTTTATACACTTTTTTAGTTGATCTCTCTGAATATTAGGTGTAGGATAAAAATACTTGAATTACATGAAAGAAGCAATGAAGAGGAACTGAATTCTGATGGATACTTTCAGAGAGCGGCTGGATGATGCAAAGCCGCAGAGAAGTCAGAATTGCATCACCCCAGAGCTTTCCGACTGAACAAGATCTTACCAGACCTTCAGTAAGCCTGAACGGTTAATGCCCGTTATCGCGTTGCACATTGTCAGATGTGGCTAAGTGGCCGTGAATACGGCAAGCAGAGTGGTACCGCAGAGGAATTAAGCCTTTGTCTCTTTGATTTTAAGAGATAAAGGCTTTTTTTATTTCAAAAAAAGATACCTGAAGGGAGATATGAAAAATGAATGTACTAAAAAAAATCAGCAATTTCTTTGGACAAAATATGGCGGTAATCGTTATTGCGATAGCAGCCTTGGCCTTATTTGCCCCCGGCTCGGTCAGCTTTATTAAGACCTCTTATGTTAATACACTGCTCGGCATTGTCATGTTTGGTATGGGACTGACTCTCCGCCCTGATGACTTCAAAGTCGTCTTTTCCCGCCCAAAGGATGTTATTATCGGCTGTCTGGCACAATTTACAATTATGCCGCTTCTGGCATTTGGCTTAACAAAGGTTTTTCATCTGCCGGCAGAATTGGCCATCGGTGTAATTCTTGTTGGAACCTGTCCGGGCGGTACCTCTTCCAATGTTATGACCTACTTATCCAAGGGTGATGTTGCTCTGTCTGTTGGCATGACATCCGTATCTACCATCCTGGCGCCATTCCTGACCCCGCTCCTCACATACCTTTTCGCAGGTGCAAAGGTTGATGTCAATATGGCCAGCATGTTTCTTTCCATTATCAAGGTTGTGATCGTTCCAATCGCTGCAGGATTCGTGATCAATCATTTCTTTTCCAGAATCACACAAAAGATTGTGGAAATTCTTCCATTGATCTCTACCACAGCTATTGTAGCCATCGTTGCAGCCGTTGTTTCAGCCAACTCCGCAAAGCTCCTCACAAGCGGGCTTCTGATCGTGGCTGTAGTTATCTGCCATAACGTATGCGGTTATCTGCTGGGCTATGGCATCGGGAAGGTACTGAAGCTGGATATGGCAAAATGCCGTGCAATTTCAATTGAAGTCGGCATGCAGAACTCCGGACTTGCAACCTCACTGGCTGCAACCCATTTTGCGCAATATCCGCTGGCAACAATTCCGGGTGCTATATTCAGTGTATGGCACAATATCTCCGGAGCAATTCTGGCAAATTTCTACGCAAAAACTGCCAAATAAAATAGCCTGACTGCGAAATACTTTACTGTTTCATTCAGGCAGCTTCTCTCCTACCACTTTCCACCCTGCCGCACAAACTGCACCAGACCAAACAAAAGAAAGAAAATCAGGTTCACCACCACCACACTGGCGCCGGCAGGCGTGGAGTAGATATAAGAAGCAGTCATACCGATAAAAAAGCATATGATAGAGAGAATTCCGGATACAACCACAACCCCGCGGAAGCTCTTGAAGATCCGCATGGCGGTCAGAGACGGAAATATAATCAGACTGGAGATCAGCATGGCTCCCATCATCCGCATGCCCAGCACAATGGTTACCGCCGTCAGCACTGCAATCAGCACATTGTAGACAGACACGTTAACGCCCGTAGCTTTGGCAAAGCTCTCATCAAAGGTTACCGCAAACACCTTATTGTAGCAGAACAGGAATAATCCTAAAACCACCACCGATAGCACCGCTGCCAGCGTAACATCCTCCCTGCTCATGGCCAGAATACTTCCGAACATATAGCTGCTGACATCAGTTGTCATACCTGTAGTCAACGAGGTCACGATAATACCCACTGCCAGGGCGCTGGCGGAAATCATGGCAATGGCCGCGTCACTTTTGATCTTTCCGTTTTCTGTCAGTCGGAGCAGGAAAAATGCCGCCAGCACCACTACCGGGATAGAGACCTTCAGCGGCGACCAGCCGGCTGCCAGCGCTACCGACAGTGCACCAAAGGAAACGTGGGACAGACCGTCCCCAATCATGGAATACCGTTTTAACACCAGGCTGACTCCAAGCAGAGAAGCGCAGAGAGAAACCAGGATTCCGCCGACCAGCGCCCGCACCATAAACGGGTAGGACAACATTTCACTTATGACACTCATTCCTCGTCTCCTCCTCTTTTCTCCAAATCCAACTCATCCTGGCTTAAGAATGTTCTTGCGGCACCGCTCTTCACATAATCCTTCACGCTGCCCCAGAAGATGGTTTTCTGCTGCAGATGCAGGATCTTCTCCGCCTGATGGACCACATTGGCCATGTCGTGGGATACCATCAGAATCGCCACCTTTTCTTCCCGGTTCAGCTTTTTTATCAGCTGATAAAACTCCTGAATCGCTGACGGATCCAGTCCGGTAATCGGCTCATCCAAGATCAGAAGCTTATCCGTGGCGCAAAGTGCCCGGGCAATCAGCGCCCGCTGCTTCTGACCTCCGGACAGATCCCGGAAACAGCTTTTCTTCAGATCCGCGATTCCCAGCTTCTCCAGATTCGCCTGTGCCACGGCCTTTTCCTTCGGGGAATAAAAGGGGCGGTTGCCCCGCTTGCCCAGACAGCCGGACAGCACCACTTCAAATACCGTGGCAGGGAAATCCTTCTGCGCCGCGGTCTGCTGAGGCAGATAACCGATACCGGCTTTTTTTAATTCCTCCGACACCTCGATATGACCCGCCGTTGGTTTTAAAAGTCCCAGAATTCCCTTCATCAGCGTGCTTTTTCCGGAACCATTCTCTCCCACGATACAGATGTAATCTCCGCTGGAAACCTCCAGGCTGACATCCACCACCGCATCCTGATTCTCATAACCAAAATCCACATGCTCACATTTCAATAATAATCCCATTTAGTTCAATCCTTTTCTCAGGCAGTCTTCATTCTGCCGCATCAAATCCAGATAGGTCACACCCAAATCAAACTGCCGCCTGGTCACATTGTGACAGGTGTTAAAAAGCATCGGCTCCGCGCCGGTCTCTTCCCCGATGATCTCTGCCACCCTCGGGCTGGAAAGCTCCAGATAATATACCACCGGAATCCGCTCCTCCCGGACCTTGTCAATTAAGTAGGCGATCGTCCTGGCACTGGGCTCTGTATCCGTACTGCAGCCGGAAAAAGCTGCCCTGTAAGATAACCCGTATTCTTCAAAGAAATACCTCAGCGGAAATTTATCACCAAAGACCAGAAGGTGACGTTTTCCCCCGGCCACAATCTCCCGGAAATCCTGATCCAGTGCT
>JAEDOC010000131.1 GCA_016302185.1 Clostridium sp.
GGGAAGCACGGAGAAAAACAGCACGCAGGTCTTCTGTATTCGATGGGCTGTTCTAAGGCTGTGACATAGGAAAAGGACGGGGTTCGTTGTAATGCGCAGGAAAATTATCAGAATTTTCCTGCGAATTGCAGCGTACCCAATCTTTTTTGCTGTCACGGCCTTAGAACTTCCCATTGACTGCACAAGAATTCCCCTTCGGCACCTGTTTCCAGGCGGTATACCCTTCCACGCGTCCGTTTTCGGATCTTTACAGAAGATATTTTGGCCCAATCACACAGGAGCGCCGGCTTACGCGACGCTCCAGGTTACTCAATTACATCTTTATCTCCCAATATACTGAATGGCCACACACTTCGGACCGCCCTGTGCCACAAACACCGGACTCAGCTCCAGAATATGTATCTCCAGCCCCTGACAGGCCTCCGCAAATAAATCCCGAATCTTCTTTGCATCCTCCAGCGCATTGGCATGAGAAATATACAGGATATGCTCCGCCCCCAGCTCTTTCTCCTTCAAATAGTCTAAGATACATTTTACAGCCGCTGTCATGGTACGCTTCACCGCAAATTTGTCCAGCCGCTTTCCGTCACGGGTCAGGCACATGATCGGCTTCAGTTTCAGCACGGAACCTAATGCTGCCGCTACCGGAGTCAGGCGGCCTCCCCTCTTTAAAAAGCTGAAATCCTGGGGAATCAGAAAGGATTCCGTCTGTTCTGCTTTCTGCCTCAGCCATTCCAGAATCTCGGAAGCATTCTTTCCCTCTTCCTTCAGCTTCTGCGCCATCTCTACCATATACCGGTGAGGTCCGCATAGGGTTCTGGAATTAAACACCGTAATCCGATCCTTATGTTCTACCATCTCTCTGGCATTGCAGGCACTCTGATACGTTCCGGACAAACCGTCTGCCATGGAAATATTGATAATCTCCGAACCTGCATATTTCTCGTAGCAGTCCACCACATCACCAATCGGCGGTTGAGAGGACAGCGGAATGTGTCCGTCCGCAATCTTCCTGTAATACTCTTCCATATCCACCTGAAGGTCACGACCGTGATAATCCCCAATACTGATACACAACGGAACCGCTTCAAAACCGCTGCGCTGTGCCTCCTGTTCCGTGTAAAGTGTAGATGAATCTGTAATAATCTGTACCATAAAAACCCCCGCATCTAGTTTTTAATACTATTTATTACAGTCTGCCATACTTTCATGGTTTCATCAAGTATTTTTTCGACAAATTGTGACATGCGGCTGTATTTTTACATCCTGTTAACACCGTTTTCCTCTATCATTTTGGCAAACGGGAAGGCTTTACAGAAAATCCGATTCCCAGACCTCCCGGACCGATATGACAGGTCAGTCCCAGAGACAGAGGATCGCACATCACCTTCATATCCGGAAATTCTGCCTGAATCTCCTCTACCCACTCTCTGGTTGTCTCCGGATCTGCACTGGAAGCCGCCAGAAGGTATAATTCGCCTTTTTCATGGGCCTCGTGGAACCGGGTTTCCATATCATGGCGCATTGCCTTCAGCATCTCCTTCTTCGCCAGGGCAAAGCTCCTGCATTTGCGGAAGCTGTCTAAGGTTCCGATATCAAATTTCAAAATCGGTTTAATATTGAGAATTGTACCGATGGCCGCCACAGCCGGTGTGATCCGTCCTCCCCGTTTTAAGTATTCCAGAGTGCTGACGCCTATGTAAATGACCATGTCTGCTTTGGCGCGCTCCAATATCTCCTTGATCTCTTCCGCAGAATAGCCTTCCTCAATTAACTCCAGCGCATCCAGAATGGCACGATGCTGCAGTGCCGATACCCGGCCGTTGTCCACCACCAGAACACGGCCTGCATATTCCGGCTCCTCTGCCATCATGGACGCCGTCATACAGGCGCCGCTGAGCGCACTGCTGATGGGAAAGAACAGAATTTTTTCGTATTCTTTTAACATCTCGTCCCACAGCTCCATCAAATCCTCCGGCGACTGCTGTGAGGTGGCCACCCTCGCGCCCTGATTCATCCTTTCGTAAAACTCTTCTCTTGTAATCGTAACATCCTCATAATAGCAGACATCGTCCAGATAAAAGGGCATTGGCAGAATACGTACCCCCAACTTCTCTGCCTCCTCTTTTAAAATACCGCAATGACTGTCTGTCATAATACCGATCTTTTTCACGCCGTCATCTCCCTCTGGTTTTTTAAAAATAACAACGCCTGCGTCAGAATACAGCCATGATCCACCGCGATCTTGTCACTGGATACAAGCTCATAGGATTCTTTAGCAAGCAGCGGATGACCGGAAATGCTTCGCTTTACCTTTGCAGAAAGAACAAGCTGTTGTTCTTTATTTGTAAGTTCCAGATGCCAGAGCTCTGTTTTCTCCCC
Source organism: Clostridium sp. (assembly GCA_016302185.1). Taxonomy (GTDB): domain Bacteria; phylum Bacillota; class Clostridia; order Lachnospirales; family Lachnospiraceae; genus Otoolea. Next base: position 2,383 of record JAEDOC010000131.1, read on the forward strand.
TTTTTCTTCCTCTTCTGCTTCTTTCGTTAAGGACACATCCATCCACAACGCATCTGCCGCATCATCCCCGGCCTGGACAGGAATATCGCCCTCCACCAGAGCCAGATAGGAGGTGGTGATCACTCTCCAACGCGGATCTCTGTCATAAGCGCCCCAGGTTCTCATCTGCCTTAAGGGAAGCCCTTCCACCCCGGTCTCTTCCATCAGCTCTCTTGCAGCTCCCGTTTCTAAATCCTCCCGAAACTCCACAAAGCCGCCGGGTGTTGCCCAGTAGCCGATGCTGGGATGGTTTTTCCGTTTTACCATAAGCACCTGTAACGGCTGTCCCCAGTGGGTCAGCGTCTCTTTACAGCGAACCACCACGATATCCGTGGTATTGAACGGACTGTCATATTTTTTTGGATCATAGCTTTCTAAAAATTCCTCCAGGGTTCGGCCCTCGCTGTCCCTCTCCCCGGTTCCGTAAAAGCCATCCAGATTTTCTAAAAATCTCATGATATCCTCACTCCACTTCCTTATTTCTGCCAGACCTTTGGTTTATAAATAATCTCATTAACCGTATACACCGTAATAAATGCATCCCGGTCTGTCTTTGCCAGATAATTCATCAATTTTGAATACTCGTTCTTATCCACAATAGTAATAATCTCCCGATGTACTTCAAAATCGTAAGCACCAATCGCCTCGTAAATCGTTGCGCCGCTGTGGAGCTCATGAAGAATAAACTGCCGAATCTCCTCTTCTTTTTTTGAGATGATGCAGACCCGTTTCTTCATATTGGAACCAAAAATGAAATGATCCAGCACAATACCATTTAAGTAAGTGCCAAGCACGCTGAGCACCACAATTTTTTTATCATATACCAGTGCAGAAGAAAGCGCCACACACATTCCTGCTAAGGACATGGCCTTTCCAAGTTCCATCCGAAAATACTTGTTCAGAAGCTTTGCCACAATATCCAGTCCGCCGGAGGATGCATTCCGGTTAAACAGCATGGCCAATCCAATGCTGACCACAAAGATATAACAGAGCATATCCAGAAACGGATCTGCCGTCATGGAGGTATTTTCCGGAAAGAGATACTCAAATACACCAATTACAATCGGAAGAAGGAGCGAGGTATACACCGTCTTTCCTCCAAATTCTCTTCCAATACACAGAAAGCCAACGGCCAGAAGCACCACATTGAGCACCATTGTAATGACAGAAATCGGAAGCGGGACAAAATTTCCCAGCACAATCGCCAGACCGGAAATGCTTCCCACGGAAACATGACTTGGAACCAGAAAGAAGAACACGGCGGCTGCCACAATCACAGTGGCAGCCGTTATCATCACAAATTCCTTTCCCAGTTCCAGAAACCTTTGATTTTTCTTTTCCATATCAGTCGTTCCATCCTCAGGTATGAAATAATTTTGCCTTTTTACAAACCGGACAGGTGACCATCACCTTTCCCTGTCCCTTTGGCACCCGCACCAGTGTTCCGCAGCCTTCACAGCGGAATACCTTATGGGTTTTCCGAAGCTCCCAGCGCAGCTTATAAAGCTTGACAAGCTCCTGTACCGCCTGGTTTTCTTTGCTCCTCGCTTCCACATTGGAGGAAAACATCCGGAACAGGGTGTATACAAACAAAACCATGGCGCCTCGCTGAAGAATCATTTCCCCTGTGACAAAATACATCGCATAGCAAAAGATCCCGCAGCCAAGCGCCAGCTTTCCTAAAAAATCCACTCCGTTTCTTCCGTGATTCGCCTGCTGTTTCCTGTTTTGTTGATTCATGATTATCCACTTCTTTCTTCCTGTGTTTCTTTGTAGCTCTACTGTATCATGAATTGAAACAAGAAACAAGCAAATCTCAATTATCTTTTCCGTTCATACTCCCGCAGCGCATCCAGTGCCGGTCCTGCGCCCGGAAGAATAATCAATAAATTAAATATGGTCATCAAACCGATACCCACATCACTTAAATCCCACACAAAGGTATAGGCGGCCAGACCTCCGATGAACAGCATCACAAGGGCCAGCACTTTATAGGCTGTCTGAGAACCCCAGTTATCACCGAATAAATAGGCGACATTGGAGCGGGCATAAAACAGGATTCCGATAAAGGTAGAAAAACTGAACAGCCACAGAATCAGTACCACAAAAAGCACACCGAAGCGGCCTAAATGGAATTCCATTGCCGTCTGCAAAAGCTCCATTCCCTGCAATCCTGCCGTCTGCTCCACCGGTACCAGAAGCATAATCATCGCCGTACAGCTGCAGATCACAATGGTATCAATAAAAACGCCAAAGGACTGAATCAGCCCCACCTTGGCCGGCTGATCCGACTCCGCCGCTGCCGCAGAACAGGGGGCAGAACCGGAACCCGCCTCATTGGAAAACAGGCCTCTCTTCACACCGTTCATCAGTACCGCACCAAACCCGCCGGCTGCCGCCTGGCGAAGGCCGAACGCCTCCTCAAAAATCCGTCCGAATACAGCCGGAAGCTGACCGATATTTTTCATAATAATAAATACCGTAATCAGCAGATAGATTCCCGCCATCACCGGAACCATCACATCCAGCACCTTAACCGTTGCATTCTTTCGCAGTACAATCACCGCGGCCAATGCCACCAGCACCGCTGTCGTGTAAATCGGAGGAATGGAAAAGGCATTCTCAAAGGCAGAGGATACCGAATTGCCAATCACCTGGCTGATACCGCACCAGCACAGCAGGCCGGACAATGCGAAAAGCACCGCAATCAGAGAATAGCGGGATGCTTTTCCTCCTCTCTTCTCTTTCTTATCCATCACATAATCATGAATATAATACGCCGGACCGCCCCGGTAACCGCCGTACAGCGGATCCTTCTGCTTATGCAGCTGTGCCAGTGTCGCCTCGATAAATGCCGTAGAAGAACCAATCAGCGCCATCAGCCACATCCAGAAGACCGCACCGGCACCACCGGCAGAAACAGCGGCCACCACACCTACCAGATTGCCCATACCGACTCTGGTCGCTGTGGACACCATCAGGGACTGTAAACCGGAAATCGCATCCGTATGATGCCCGTTCTTTTCCAGGGTAACACGAATCATCTCCGGAAACAGGCGCACCGGCAGGAATCTGGTCCGCACAGTAAAATAAATTCCGGTAGGTATCAAAAGAAGTACCAGGAGCGGCACCCCCACGGTCTGTCCGCCCGGAAGCGGCAGATTCACCAGATCCCCCCACAGAATCCGGCAGAAAAATTCAATCACATCAATGATCAGCTGCATCTCAAAAAACCTCATTTCTCTTGTATGTTTGTCCTAAGTAGTATATAGTAAGAATAAGCATTTGTAAAATTAATGCTTTTTATCTATTGGAT
>JAEDOC010000132.1 GCA_016302185.1 Clostridium sp.
TCCAGCGTCTTCGGATCTCTTCTCTTGACAAATTCACTTAACTGAATTCGATCCGCAGTCTCCCCGTCTCCAATCAACAGGGCATTGACACCCATGGTATAAAGACTGGTACAGAATAACAGAAGGCTCTGCTTCTCTATCTTTGCAATTCCCACCGGAATCTTCTCTGCCAGCAGCTGCTTACCCTTAGCCTGTGCGTCCTCCATCCGCAGGAACATCAGTACCTGATCATCAAAGGTTTCCTCGTCACAGACAACGTAAGGCTCTTTGGTGCAGGCGGAGATCAGCACATACAGTTCTGCTGCCTCCTTGATCTTTCCAAATACCTCCACCAGCTTCGGATCTATCTTCTCATTCATTTCATTTTCCATCGGTTTCTTTCTCCCTTCTCTCGGACCGTATAAAGCTTTGCATACTCGCATTTCATTATACCATTACTTCCTGACATAATTCAATGAAAGTTTTCTTAATGTTGTAATTTATTTCTTCCATTTTCTTACAGCACCAGAACCAGCACCACCACAATACATACGATACTGATCAGAATAGACATGGAATTGATGGCGCTGGAGAGGCCGATATCTCCTTTCAGCTCCTCTGTAAAAGCAGGAACCGCGGAACCGATGGGGCTGAAGGCCAGAAGCGCCAGCGCCTGACGGTATTCCAGCGCCAGTGGCAGAAGGAAGAAGCAGCCGGCAGCCAGTGCCGCAGCCAGCGCATAACGCACCACAAGAATCTTTGCGATATGCCCTATCTGTGCCCGATCACCGGACAGGCGGAATCCGACTCCTATCATCAGCATCGCCAGAAATGCGTTGCCTCCGCTGATGATCCCCGCGAAGGTAGTTACCGGTTCCGGAACATGAATCCGTAAAAGTCCCAGCAGCAGCATAATCACATAGGCCATAAACGGAACCGAGCGCATCAGCGTTTTCACGATCTTTCTCACATCAAAACGGCCGCCGTCCTTCACAATCGCCGCTACGCTGTAGGCGCCGCCCAGACAGATCACTGCATTTCCCACATCAAAGAGGCTGACCGTCAACACACCAACTGATCCTAAGAAGCTCTGCGCAAAGGGCAGCGTAAAGTTGCCGATATTATACCCGGAAATATTCAGCATATCAAAGGCCTTCTGCTCCTTCGGGTTGTGAAGGTTGAACAGATACATCAAAAGCATATAGACGACGCCGCCCATCAGACCAATCAGACTGATGAACATCAGAGACGGATCGATCTCCTTATTAGCTACACTGGATACAATCGCTGCCGGAAGAGTAATCTTCAGAACGATCTTCGACAGAAGGTGAAAGTCCTCCTCCTTAAAAAAGCCCACCCGCCGCAGCAGATATCCCAACAGGATAATGGCTACAAAGCAAGAAGCCCGAATCAATATCTCAATCATGGGGTATTCTCCTTAACTTTTATTTTACTTAATGGAATATACTCCTTTCAGATTGAAATTTCAATAGAAAATCGGATTAATCCAGCTCAACAAGTCTCTGAAACGTTTCTACATTTATCTCAAATATACAATCATCCTGCAAAAAAATACTCTGTATGAATCAACACACAGAGTATTTTTATCATCATATTATCCCACTACTACACCAGTAAAAATCAACTGAAATAAAGTTTTTATAGGAAAGAATCCCATAAAATAAACGTTTTTAACTGTTTTTATTTATCTAATGTTTTCATCGTCGGGAAGAGCAACACATCCCTGATCGCCGCAGAATCGGTCAGCAGCATGCACATACGGTCGATGCCGAAGCCGATACCGCCGGTCGGAGGCATACCGATCTCCAGAGCGTTCATGAAATCCTCGTCAGTGGTGTTGGCTTCCTCATCGCCGGCAGCCAGCGCAGCCTCCTGGGCTTTGAAACGCTCTCTCTGATCGATCGGGTCGTTTAACTCGGAGTAGGCGTTGGCCATCTCCCAGCCGTTCATGAAGAACTCAAAACGCTCTACATAGTCCGGATTCTCCGGTTTCTTCTTGGTCAGCGGGGAGATCTCAATCGGGTGATCCATGACGAAGGTCGGCTGGATTAAATGCTCCTCTACGAATTCCTCGAAGAACAGGTTCAGGATATCACCCTTTTTATGTCTCTCCTCAAACTCCACATGTTTCTCTTTTGCGATGGCTCTCGCCTCTTCCAGGGTATGGATTTCATTGAAATCAACACCGGAGTACTTCTTTACCGCATCTACCATGGTGATGCGCTCGAAGGGCTTGCCCAGATCCATCTCAATGCCGTTGTATACAATCTTCGTGGTTCCCAGAACAGTCTGTGCCACATAGCGGTACAGGTTCTCGGTTAAGTCCATCATGCCGTGGTAATCAGTGTAGGCCTGATATAACTCCATCAGAGTGAATTCCGGATTATGTCTGGTATCCAGACCCTCGTTACGGAATACACGGCCAATTTCATACACACGCTCCAGACCGCCGACGATCAGTCTCTTTAAGTACAATTCCAGAGAGATGCGAAGCTTGAAGTCCTCATCCAGTGCATTGAAATGGGTCTCAAAGGGTCTGGCTGCCGCGCCGCCTGCGTTGGCTACCAGCATCGGGGTCTCAACTTCCATGAAGCCCTCACCGTCTAAGTAGGTACGGATGGCACGTAAAATTCTGGATCTCTTGATAAAGGTATCCTTTACCTCCGGATTCATGATCAGATCCACATAACGCTGACGGTAACGCATATCCGTATTGGTCAGTCCGTGGAACTTCTCCGGAAGAATCTGAAGGCTCTTGCTTAACAGCTCCACCTTTTCCGCATGGATGGAAATCTCACCGGTTTTGGTGCGGAACACGGCTCCTGTGATACCAACGATATCACCGATATCCATCTTCTTGAAATCCTTGTACGGATCCTCACCCACACTGTCTCTTGCCACATAGGACTGAATATTGCCCTTTAAATCCTGTACATTACAGAAGGAGGCCTTGCCCATCACACGCTTGGACATCATACGTCCCGCGACGGTTACGGTCTTTCCTTCCATCTCTTCAAAATGATCTTTAATATCGCTGCTGTGAGCGGTTACATCGTATTTGGTAATCTGAAACGGATCCTTGCCGTTCTGCTGAAGCTCAGCCAGCTTCTCCCGGCGGACCTTCAGTAACTGGTGTAAATCCTGCTCCGCATTCTTCTGCTGATTGTTCTGATTCTGCTCTGCCAATGTTCTACACTCCTTTGTGCGTGTTCTCTTATGACACTCTCTGGATCTCCAGAATCTTATACTGGATCACACCTGCCTGTGTCTCTACGTCTACGGTTTCTCCTGCCTTGCGGCCAAGCAGTGCCCGACCGACCGGAGACTCATTGGAAATCTTATTCTGAAGGCTGTTGGCCTCGGTGGAACCCACGATCTTGAACTCCATCTCCTCGTCCTCTTCCACATCCAGAAGCTTTACCATACAACCAACGCTGATCTTGTCAAGCTCGATCTCTTCCTCAACAACAACCTCGGCATTCTTTAACAGCTTCTCCAGAGCCTCGATCCTTGCTTCGATATCTCTCTGCTCATCCTTTGCTGCATCGTACTCGGCGTTCTCGGATAAGTCACCCTGCTCTCTCGCCTCTTTAATCTTCTGTGCGATCTCTCTTCTTTTATTTACCTTCAGATCGTGAAGCTCATCCTCATACTGTTTCAGACCTGCGTAAGTTAAAATGTTCTTCTTTTCTGCCATGACAGTTATCCTTCCTTCTAAATACTACGGTTAGAAATCCGTTCTAATATTGCATCGCATTATTATACCCGATAACCTCTGCATTGTCAAGAATCGGACCGGCCGTTTTCCGTTTATTTTCAAGGGTTTCCCGCATCAGCTTCACGCCCGTTTTTCTCTCGAATCACAGCCTCTCATCCAGCAGACGGATCAGCTCCTCCATGGTGGATACCAGATTAATATCATTCCGCAGGGAAGCGGAATGGGGATAGCCGGCGGTATACCAGGCCACGTGCTTTCGCATCTCCCGCATGGCAATAGCTTCTCCCTTATATTCCGTCTGAAGTTCTCCGTGACGGAGAATCATCGCCTTCAGTTCCTCCTTCGACGGCGGCGGCAGCAGAACCCCGGTATTCAGATAATGGGTGATCCGGTGAAACAGCCATGGATTTCCCTTGGCTCCCCGGGCCACCATCAGACCGTCGCAGCCGGTCTCCTCCTTCATCCGTTTCGCGTCCTCCGGAGTAAAGATATCACCGTTTCCAAAGACAGGGATGGAAACCGCCTCCTTGACCCGGCGGATGATATCCCAGTCCGCCTTGCCGGAATAATACTGCTCTCTGGTTCTCCCGTGGACGGCCACCGCCGCCACGCCGCAGCTCTCTGCCATCTTTGCGAATTCCACCGCATTGACGGAATCCTCAGTAAAGCCCTTCCGGAATTTCACGGTCAGAGGTTTATGAAGCTTCTTCGCCATCGAGGAGAGAATCGCCTCCGCCAGCTTCGGATTCCTCATCAGCGCCGATCCTTCCCCGTTATTTACAATCTTCGGCACCGGACAGCCCATATTCACATCGATGATATCGTAGGGACCTTCCTCCAGCTGCAGCGCCATCTCCGTCATAATCTCCGGATCGGAACCGAACAGCTGCACCGCGATGGGGTGCTCCTCCGGACGGGTTTCCAGAAGAGGACGTGTATTCCGGTTCTTATACAGCAATGCTTTGGCACTGACCATCTCCGTACACATCAGGCCGCAGCCCTGTTCCTTGCACAGAAGACGGAACGGAAGATCTGTTACCCCGGCCATCGGCGCCAGCGCAACGGGATTCTCCAGCTCAACCGTTCCAATCTTCAATGCTGTCTTTGTTTTCTCCATCCCTTATTCCTCTTCCTGATACCGGCTTTTCTGCGCCTCATCCAGAAGCTCCTCGGCCGGAATTCCCAGGAAACGTACCTTGTAATACAGCTCCAGAGACTCCAGAAGCTCTCTCTTCTCCGCCTGATACTGCTTAATCTTTAAAGCGCTTCCAATCTCATCAAACAGATAGTCATTCTCCTCTGCTTCCACACGGAACTCCAGATTTCCCTCCGGGGTAAATTCCAGAATCAGCACGCCGCCGATATCCTCCGTAAATAAGACACACATGATCTGCAGCTCTTGCTTTACTGCCTCCGGCAGACCGGAAAACTGCTCATTAAAATAGTATTTTTCCACATAGGAATTGGCTCCGCAGAGCACCAGATTTTCTGCCATCCTTTTTCTCCCTTTCAGCGCAAAAGGCATTCTGTCCGCCGGACAGCATGCCTTTTGCTTTATGAATCAATCCTTCTGTAACTAAAAATCCTGATACGAAACGCTTTAGCGAACCAGCAGCTTGCTGATAGCGAACTGATCCTCCGGAATATCCTTCTTCATATTCAGCGCCTCCTGAATATCGAAATCCAGAAATTCGCCGCGCTTATACGCAACCACACGGTTGGTCTTGCCGGCCACCAGAAGCTCCACCGCTTTGGCACCCATAATGGACGCATACACACGGTCTTTACAGGTCGGTGCTCCGCCTCGCTGCATGTAGCCTAAGATAGTTGCTCTGGTCTCCAGTCCGGTAGCTGCCTCGATTCTGGCTGCCATGGAGGTGGAATGACCGATACCTTCCGCATTAATGATGATATGGTGCTTCTTGCCGCGCTTCTTATTCTCAATGATACGATTGATGATCAGCTGCTCATTGCCGTCATACCGCTCCGGAAGAAGAATATCCTCTGCTCCGTTT
>JAEDOC010000133.1 GCA_016302185.1 Clostridium sp.
GGTATCGCTGGGATGACTGTAGCACGAATTGCGGCAATCCGAGGTCATGAGGTAACAATTTATGAAAAGAGTGACCGGCTCTGCGGTGTGTTTAACGCTGCAGCAGCACCTGAATTTAAAGAAAAAGATAAGGAATTTATAAGATGGATTCAACAAGAAATAGAAAGCCTGCCGATTAAAGTGGAATACAACTGTGAAATTACAACTCTGGCTGAGCTGACAGCAGATGAAATTATCATTGCTACGGGCGCGAAACCTAAAAAGCTAGATGTTCCGGGACAGGAAAAAGCTATTGAAGCAACGGAATATCTGCTGGGGGGAAAAGTAGGAAAGGACGTCGCTGTAATCGGCGGAGGTTTGACGGGGTGCGAGATTGCCTATGACCTTGTGCTGAAAGGAAAACGACCGGTTATTGTGGAAATGGCAGACGATATTTTAAAGACCAAGGGACTCTGCATGGCAAACTCCAGTTGTCTGAGAGACTTATTGCGGTATTATGAAGTTCCTATTTATAAAAACGCAAAGCTCTTAGAAATCATTGAAAATGGAATTGTCATTGAGACAGCGGAAAAGACAATACAGCTGGAATGCGACGACGTGATAATGAGCTGTGGTTATATGCCAGACACGAGGCTTGTTGACGGCGGAACACAACAGGGGAAAACGAATATTCATATAGTCGGCGATGTTAAAAAGGTTGGAAATTTGAAAACAGCAATCTGGGAGGCTTATGATTTAGCATTTTCTTTGTAAGATTAAACTCTTAAGCGGACAAAGAGGCTTTTAATATATTATAGAAACACTGCTATAAGAATTATTGATACCATTAGGCTGTCGATTTTTGAGGGATGTCATATACAGAATTATACTGACTAATATTAAGTTTTAATCGGTATTTCAATTTGTGTGATGTAATCATCAAAGGAGTCAATGCCCTGCTATAATTCCATTGACGGAGAACCGGCCTCGGTTTCCCACAGATTACCGACAGAACTTCTTCGGGAGAGAATGGGATTTGACGGACTGTGTATCAGTGATTACGGCGGCATCAGCAATGCCCACGAAGTCCAGCGGATCGGAGAGACTATTGGAGAAACAGGATTTCTTGCCATGGAAGCAGGGATGGACATGGAGATGCCGAAAGCGATCGGTTATGGCGAAAAACTCAAAGAAATGTTCCGAAGCGGACAGGCGGATACAGAATTGCTGGACCGGACAGTTCTGAGGGTGTTGGAAGCGAAATTCCGCATGGGCCTGTTTGAACAACCTTTCGCAATGGACGGTGAGTCCTGCAAAAAGATTTTTGAAGAGAAAGAGGGGGCGGAGCTGTCCCTTCGGTCGGCAAGGGAATCCATGGTGCTTTTGAAAAACAACGGGGTACTTCCTTTGTCAGGCAAGATCAAGAAGCTGGCCCTGATCGGGCCTCATGCAGACTGTGCCCGTAAGTTCTTCGGCGGATATACTCATCTGTGCATGATGGAGTCGGTCTACGCGGCCGCAAGTTCTATCGCAGGGGTAGAGGGCAGCCCGGAGTCCGGACAGATCGGCGGGGCAATGCTGCCAGACGGCGAACCGGTGAATTATGTCCCGGGTACAAAGATCCAGTCAGATGAAGCAGAACTCTTTAACGACATCCTGCGCTTACAGAAGCCGGGATGCAGAAGCCTGTTAGAAGAACTAAAGGAGCGTATGACAGATACGGAGATTCTGTATGTGTATGGATACCCGGTTGCCGGAAAGGATCAGAGCAGATTTGAGGAGGCACTGCAGGCAGTCAGGGAAGCTGATGTTGTGATCCTCACTCTGGGAGGAAAGCACGGTACATGCTCTATGGCGACCATGGGAGAAGGTGTGGACGCTGCCGACATCAATTTGCCGGAATGTCAGGACGCATTTATTAAAGCAGCATCGGTGTATGGAAAGCCCTTAATCGGCATCCATTTTGATGGCAGGCCGATCTCCAGTGACACGGCAGACCAATATCTGGATGCCGTCATAGAAGCCTGGAGCCCGGCGGAAACGGGAGCGCAGGCTGTGGCAGATGTCCTGCTGGGAGCATATAATCCGGGCGGCAAACTGCCAGTATCCGTGGCATATCACGCCGGACAGATTCCAATCTACTATAATCACCCAAACGGTTCCGCATGGCATCAGCAGGAGAGTATCGGATTCGTCAATTATGTGGATGTTCCCCATACACCGAGATATTGCTTTGGACATGGATTGTCTTATACACAGTTTGAGTATTCAGACATTCATATATCGACGGCAGAGATTGGAGCAGAAGAATCGGTACAGATCAGCTGTGTGGTAAAGAATGCGGGAAACTGTGCCGGGGATGAAGTGGTACAACTTTATCTCAGGGATAGATTTGCAAGTATGACACGCCCGGTGAAAGAGCTTGCCGGATTTAAGCGAATCCATATGGAACCGGGAGAGAAAGTACGGGTAACATTTACAGTACAGGCGGATCAGTCAGCATTTCTTGACAGGCAGATGCGCTGGAAGGTGGAAAAAGGAGAGATAGATGTAGAAATTGGAAGTTCTTCTGAGGATATACGGTTAAAAGGAACATACCGGATCACAGAGGATAGATGGATAGACGGCGCAAAAAGAGCATTTTATGCGAAAGTACAGAAAGACAAAGTATAGCTTAGGCATACACTTACAGCGGGTCGGGTAAGATATCCGGCAGGACAGGAGGAAAACAGATGGATAGGAAGTTACTTGCCAGAAGGATTGCAGAAGAATCCATTGTATTGTTGAAAAACGAAAAAAATCTTCCGGAAACGGATCCGGCGGTGCAAATGTGGCCGGATGCGGCACGATTCTGGAAGAATGTGAAAATTGCGGAATCAGACCTGAGCCACTTTTAAAGGGCTTTTATGAATATAAGATAAATGAGGAACGGGTCACGGAAGAGGATGAGTTTGACTGGACTAAAGTCAGTGAGATGGTAAACAGTGGAATTATGTATGAAATATTCGGCAAATACCGCGCTCCGCTTGATGAGTACGAAGTGCCCGGCACACTTATTGACCAGGCGGCAGAAAAAACTGACACAGCACTTATTGTAATTGGCAGAAATTCTGGCGGTGAGGAGTGTGACCGTCACCTTTCAGAGGATTATTACCTGACTAATTCAGAAGAAAGTCTGCTGAAGGAAGTCTGCAGTCATTTTACAAATGTAGTGGTAGCCTTGAATGTTAACGGGCTGATCGATCTGTCCTGGGTGAGAAAGTATGCAAATATAAAAAGCCTTCTGTTTATTGGAATCCCAGGGGAAGAAGGGGCTTCTGCGCTAGCTGGCATTTTAACGGGGGAGACCAATCCCTCCGGGAAACTGGCGGTGACCATAGCGGAACATTATGAAGATTACCCGTCGGCAGACCATTTCTCATGGGATAAGGAGCATCTGGAGAATGTTCTTGACTATGAGAGCTACGGCCTTTCCTCAGAAGAAAACGGAAGTACAGGTTTTTCTAAAAGCCCGGTGAGTGTGTACTGGGAAGATATCTATACCGGTTACCGATATTTTGATACATTCGGGAAACCGGTGCTTTACCCCTTTGGTTATGGGCTTTCTTACACTGAATTTGCAATCAGCGATGCCTCGGCCGAGAAGCAAAACGGCGGTATTATGGTGACAGCCAATGTGAAAAATATTGGGGAAATATCAGGGAAAGAGGTAATCCAGGTTTATCTGTCCAAGGTAAATCCGGCAGAGGGTGTGGAACGTCCTTATCAGGAATTGAAGGGATTTGAGAAAACCGCGGACCTTGCTCCGGGAGAAAAAGAGAAGGTTAAGATTTGGATTCCATGGAGAGAACTGGCGGTTTATGACGAAGGAAGAGCTGCGTGGGTCATAGAGTCGGGCGATTATCTCCTGAAGATGGGAAATTCATCAAGAGACACCTCCCTGGTGGGAATGGTACGCCTGGGGGATACAGTCCTTACAGAACAGTGCGCGAACCGTATGATAATCTTAGAATGCAACAGAGATAAGCTTTCGTTCCTGACACAGAAAGACTACGCAGGGTGCCATCTGGAAGACAGATGTGAGAAGAAACCTGATGGAGGCGTGACCGGGATGGCGGTAATTTCTGTAACGGAAGAGGATATTCTTGCAGGAGGGGAGAGCAGACAGGCTGAAAAAGAAACGCAGCAAAATCTGCCGGAGCTCTCCATCGAAGAACTCGCTTCTCTCTGTGTGGGCTATGGGCCGGGCACTCCCTTTGCGGCTGTGGGGGACCGCAGTGACCCGTCTGCGATTTTCGATGGTGAAGGAAAACCGATTACAACAAACAACCACCCGACAGGATATCCGGGATATGTTTCTCCGGCAATTGAGGAAAAAGGGATCAAGTCCATTTTCTATAAAGACGGCCCGGCCGGGATCGGCGGTATTGCCTGGCCGACGGAAATGCTCATAGCCTGCTCGTTCGACAGGAAACTGTGGCAGATGTTTGGAGATGCAGTAGGGAAAGAATGTGAAGATCAGCAGGTGAATGTCTGGCTTGCTCCTGCTGTGAATCTCCACAGAAATCCGCTGTGCGGCAGAAATTTTGAATATTTTTCTGAAGATCCGTACCTGACAGGAGTCTGTGCCTGCGAGATCACAAAAGGCGTACAGAATGGCCGGCCGGTTATCGTGTGCCCGAAACACTTCGCGGCAAATGAGCAGGAGACATTCCGGCGCGGAAATGCAGGGAAAAAGGTAGACGCTGTTGACTCTATACTGACAGAGCGCTCGGCCAGGGAACTATACCTGAAGCCTTTTGAAATGCTGGTAAGAGAAGCACATATTGCCTGCATTATGACGTCTTTTAACAAGATAAACGGCGTTTTCGCCGGGGGCAGTAAGGATCTGTGCACCCGTATCCTTCGGGAAGAATGGGGATTTGACGGCGCTGTGGTGACAGACTGGGGCGATATGGATATTGTGGTAGACGGAGCAGACGCCGTGGCTGCGGGAAATGATATCGTCATGCCGGGCGGACCGCCGGTGATTCGTCAGATCCTGAAAGGATATGAAGAAGGAAGAGTGACCAGAGAAGAAATGGAAACAGCGGCAGGACATCTTCTGTGCATGATCCGCAGGATTCATGGAAAGGAGAAATAGAAGTATGGGAGAAAAAATCTACAAAACAGTTGAAAATTCAGGCGTCATGAATGTTGTGGCCGGAGCCCTTGCGATTGCTGTGGGAGTGTCTGCTCTGGTGAGCGGGATACGGCTTCTGATTACTCGGAGAAAGCTGCTTTTTTAAGGGGACTGCCAGATGAAAAAATATAAAAGGGAAAAACTAATTGTAAGTATTTTTGCCGTCATATTTGTTGTTATAGTGGTTATTCTTGGAAACTTTTTGGTTACATATATATCTTCTGACTTGAGTTTTGGCCAGAATTGTCTTTTGCGAATACCATTTTATGGAACATTAGTTTTTACATCTTCGCTTATAGGACTGCTGTTTAGAAACGATAGTAAAAAAGATATTGTCGAAGAAAATTCAAAAGGAAGGATTCAAGATGAATAAAATTACAGAAGTAAAAATAGAAAGAGGAATCCCGACTCTGTATGTGGACGGGCAGCCTTTTTGGGCGTTTGCAGGGGAGGTGCACAACTCAGCCGCCTATGCCCCGGACAGGATGGAGGCAGAGATATGGATGAAGATGGATCAGAGTCATCTGAATACACTGATTGTACCGGTGTACTGGGAGACGCTGGAGCCGGA
>JAEDOC010000134.1 GCA_016302185.1 Clostridium sp.
GTGACCGGAGATCTTATATAAATCGCTCTTTGCCATCAGCGGAGTTTTGGTGCGGACATAGCCCCACTCCTTATCCTCCAGATCCTCGATCCAGCGCTGCAGCTTCATTACCATCTTGGTTCCCTTCGGAAGCAGAAGCGGAAGTCCCTGGCCGATAACATCCACAGTTGTGAACAGTTCCATCTCGCGGCCTAACTTGTTGTGGTCACGCTTCTTGATATCCTCTAAATGAGCCAGATAAGCCTCCAGCTCTTCCTTCTTATTGAAGGCGGTACCGTAGATACGCTGCAGCTGTGCCTTGTTGGAATCGCCTCTCCAGTAAGCCATGGAGGAGGAGATCAGCTTAAAGGCTTTGATTCCCTTTGTACTCATTAAGTGCGGGCCGGCACACAGATCCACGAAGCCGCCCTGATCATAGAAGGAGATCTCGCTTCCTTCCGGAAGATCCTCAATCAGCTCAACCTTATACGGCTGGCCTTTTTCCTGCATGAATTTAATGGCTTCCTCTCTCGGAAGAGTGAAGCGCTTCAGCTCATGGCCTTCCTTGATGATTTTTTTCATTTCCTTCTCTAAATTGTCCAGGTCCTCTCTGGAGAAAGGAGCATGATCGAAGTCGTAATAAAAGCCCTCGTCAATGGACGGGCCAATGGCCATCTTGGCATCCGGGAACAGTCTCTGTACAGCCTCGGCCAGTACGTGAGAACAGGTATGGCGGACGGTGCGCAGTCCTTCCGGATCACTGGCGGTCAGGATATTCACCTGGCAGTCTCTGTCAATCACAGTTCTTAAGTCAACGACGTTTCCGTCTACCTCTCCGGCGGCAGCCATTCTGGCAAGGCCATCGCTTAGATCTTTTGCAATGTCATATACGCTCACCGGCTGGGCGTATTCTCTGGTACTTCCATCCTTTAATGTGATAATCATAGTACATTTTCCTTTCTTTTAAAATAAAAGCTTTGATAAAACAAAAAAGCCCCCTACACTGCAGTTCGGCAATGTAAGGGACGTAAGCTACGTGGTTCCACCCTGATTTATCCTGAGAAAACACAGGACCTTATTGAAGATGATAACGGAATCACCGGGCCGGATTGGGGCCGCTCGGAGCTGGTCTTCCGATGGTTTCTGTAAAAGCGCTTTCAGCACAGGGCGCTTCTCTCTGCTGCAGTCCGCATCGTACTTGTCTCGTCAAAGCATTCTCTTTTTTGGATCCTCCTTATTGTAGTACGGAATTTTGCAGTTGTAAAGAGTTTTTTTTATGCATAGACTGTAGCATCGAAAGGAAGGTGGCGTAGGATGGACAATTTTAATCTGTATAATGATATCAAGGCCCGGACGGGCGGTGAAATCTATCTGGGTGTGGTGGGACCGGTGCGGACCGGCAAGTCCACCTTCATCAAACGCTTTATGGAGCAGCTGGTTCTGCCCGGGATGGAGGACTCCCATGACAGGGAACGAGCCAGAGATGAGCTTCCCCAGTCCTCGGCAGGAAAGACCATTATGACGACGGAGCCAAAGTTTATTCCCAAGGAAGCGGCAGAACTCTCGCTTGGAGAAGGGATCAATGTGAGAGTCCGGCTCATTGACTGTGTTGGGTTTATGGTAGAAGGAGCGGCCGGACACATCGAAAATGATGTAGAACGGCTGGTGAAAACACCGTGGTTTGAAGAAGAGATTCCATTTACCGAAGCGGCGGAGCTGGGCACAAGAAAGGTCATTACGGATCATTCCACCATTGGACTGGTGGTCACGACGGACGGCTCCTTTGGTGATCTCCGGCGGGAGAGCTTTCTGCCGGCGGAGGAGAAAACGATCCGGGAGCTGAAAACCATGAATAAACCGTTTCTGGTACTATTAAATTCCATGCGTCCTTATTCAGAGGAGACCAGAAGACTGGCCGGTCAGATGGAGGAACAGTACGGTGTCCGTGTGATGCCGGTCAACTGCGAGCAGCTGAAACGGGAAGATATTTTGTCGATTCTGGAAGCGGTATTAAAGGAATTTCCGGTGACGGAGGTGGACTTCTTTATTCCGAAGTGGATGGAGATATTGCCGGCGGATCACTGGCTGAAGGCAGCGGTGCTCGATGTGGTCCGTGATATGATGAAGAAAACAGTACATATGCGGGATGTGGCCGGGGCACTGCCGCCGGAAAACGGCGATGCGGTAAAGCGGATCAAGATATCCTCCATGCGGATGGATGACGGCAGCGTACAGGCGGAGGTGGTGGTGGATGACGGTCATTATTATCGGATTTTAAGTGAATACGTGGGGATTCCCATTGAGGGAGAATATCAGCTGATGCAGACGCTGCGGGATCTGGCGGCCATGCAGAAGGAATATGAAAAGGTGGCGGACGCGGTGACACAGGCGCGGAGGAAGGGCTTCGGTGTGGTAACGCCGGATCGGTCGGAGATTGTGCTGGATGAGCCGCAGCTGGTGCGCCATGGAAATAAATACGGCGTGAAAATGAAGGCGCAGGCCCCGTCCATTAACCTGATCAAAGCACAGATTGAGACAGAGATTGCACCGATTGTAGGAAATGAGCAGCAGGCGCAGGATCTGATCCGCTACATCCGTGAAAATGCCGGGCAGGGGGAGGACGGTGTCTGGAATACCAATATTTTTGGAAAATCGATAGCTCAGATTGTGGATGACGGGATTTCAGTTGAAGCTTCAGGATACACTGCAGAAAATAATTAACGACTCCAACGGCGGTATGATTTGCATTATTATCTGAAATCAGTTATACTAAAGGTGGGAGTTGCAGAAAAATATATACCAATGGGGAGATGATTCAATGAAATTAACATTTATTGGCGCGGCGCATGAAGTGACCGGAAGCTGCCATCTGCTGGAGGCATGCGGCCTGAAGGTGCTGGTGGACTGCGGTATGGAGCAAGGGGTGAATAAATACGAGAATGCTCCTTTGCCGGTTGGGTATGGAGAGATCGATTATGTTCTGGTTACCCATGCCCATATTGATCATGTTGGCATGCTTCCCTATATCTATGCCAATGGATTCCGCGGGCAGGTGATGGCGACCCGGGCTACGGCGGAGCTTTGCGATATTATGCTGAAGGACTGTGCCCACATTCAGGAGTCAGAGGCGGAGTGGAAGAACCGGAAGGCGATGCGTGCCGGCAAGCCGCAAGTGCAGCCTCTGTACACCATGAATGATGCGGAAGGCGTGCTGGATCATTTTGTTCCCTGTGCTTACGGAGAAACCATTCGTCTGAAGGATGGCTTTGATATTCGGTTTGTGGATGTTGGTCATCTGCTGGGTTCTGCTTCCATCGAGATCTGGATGAAAGAGGACGACTGCGAAAAGAAGATTGTATTTTCAGGAGATATCGGCAACAAGAATAAGCCGCTGATCCGCAGCCCGCAGTATATTCATCAGGCAGACTATGTGGTAATGGAGAGCACCTACGGCGATCGGTTCCATCTTCAGAGCGGGAACGGAAATCACGTGGAAGAGTTTGCGAAGATTATCGATGAAACCCTGGGAAGAGGCGGTAACGTGGTGATTCCTGCCTTCGCAGTTGGCCGTACTCAGGAGGTGTTAAATTATATCCGTATCATCAAGGAGGAGAAGCTGGTCAAGAGCAAACCGGATTTCTCCGTCTATCTTGACAGCCCCATGGCGGTGGAGGCAACGGCCGTCTTTAAGGACAATATGATAGACTGTTATAACGAGGAGACAAAGGCTCTGGTGAAGAAGGGGATTAACCCCATCTCCTTCCCGGGACTGAAGCTTTCCGTCAGCAGTGAGGATTCCAAGGGAATTAACTTTGATGAGGAGCCGAAGGTAATCATCTCAGCAGCCGGTATGTGTGATGCGGGACGAATCCGTCATCATTTAAAGCATAATTTATGGCGTCCGGAATGTACGATTCTGTTTGCCGGATATCAGGCCGTGGGAACCCTGGGCCGCAGTATTATCGAGGGCAGGGAAGAGGTAAAGCTCTTTGGCGAGTCCATTGAGGTCAAGGCGCAGATCTGCAAAATTGAAGGAATCAGCGGTCACGCAGATCAGAACGGTCTGCTGGAGTGGATTGGCAATTTCATGGATCACCCGCAGAAGGTCTTTGTGGTACATGGAGATGATGAGGTCTGCGATCATTTTGTGGATGCAGTGAAAGAAAAGTACGGAATGGACGCGTTTGCTCCATTTTCCGGCACTTCCTTTGATTTGAAGGAGGGCTGCTTTGTTACTGTTACCCAGGGCATTCCGATCAAGAAGGAACCGTCAGCTGCGACGAAGAAAGCAGCAGGAGTATTTGCCAGACTTCTGGAAGCCGGAGAGCGTCTGCGCCGCGTAATCATGCACAACGAGGGCGGAGCCAACAAGGATCTGGCCAGATTTGCGGATCAGATCAATTCTCTCTGCGACAAGTGGGACAGATAAACGGCCGGATGAAGAGGGCCGGTTGAAAAAGGCCGCGTGGTAA
Organism: Clostridium sp.; assembly: GCA_016302185.1. Classification (GTDB taxonomy): domain Bacteria; phylum Bacillota; class Clostridia; order Lachnospirales; family Lachnospiraceae; genus Otoolea. Next base: position 4,452 of record JAEDOC010000134.1, read on the forward strand.
AAAGAAAGAATAATAAAAGACAGAATAATATAAGACAGAATAGAAAGGGACAGAACAGTTTGAAGGTAACGATATACACAGACGGGTCCGCCAGAGGAAATCCTGACGGACCGGGCGGGTTCGGTACGGTGATTCATTATGTGGATGGTGCCGGAACCCTGCACGTCAAGGAGATTTCCGGCGGCTACAAAAGAACAACTAATAACCGGATGGAGCTGATGGCCGCCATCGCCGGTCTGGAGGCATTAAACCGCCCCTGCGAGGTGGCGCTGTATTCAGATTCCAAATATCTGGTGGATGCCTTCAACCAGCATTGGATTGACAGCTGGCTGAAAAAGGGCTGGAAGCGGGGCAGAAATGAGGAGGTAAAGAATGTGGATCTCTGGAAACGGCTGCTGGCAGCGAAGTCCCGCCACCAGGTGCAGTTTCACTGGGTGAAAGGACATGCCGGTCATCCGGAGAATGAGCGCTGTGATTTTCTGGCAACCTCTGCGGCGGACGGCAGCGATCTGATGGTGGATGAAGGGCTGGAATCCTGAGAAAAAGTCGGACAGTGAAAGAAATCTTACAATAATATTACTTCTTTTCTCTTCCTATTTTCAATCGTTTTGAAATGTGATATCTTGTAACTGAATGAAAGAAACAGTCAGAATGTCATATGTAAGGATGGTTGACAGGGATTGAAGAATAGAGGCGTATTTATCACAATTTTATTGATTCTGGTTCTTGGCGCCGGCATTACGTTCCGCATGCATCAGTTCGTCACGGAGAATACCGTATCTTCGGTTTCTAAGGATCAGGAGACGGAGATGGAGATGCCGGAGGAGGCGGCAGCGGAAGAGAAAAGCTTTGCGGTATCTGCGGCAGCCGCGGATCCGGGGGCTTCGGCGGGAGAACAGTCCGACATCGCAGCGTCAGCAGGAGGAATGCTTCCGGAGACGGAGGCGGTGATGGAAACAGAGAAAGCGGCCGATGAAGCATTGCCGGATGATACATTTTCCCGGAAGGCGAAGATGGCTCCGGGAGAAACCCTCTCCGGAGATCCGGAAGCTGCTGCTGATGATGATGCGGCGATGGCCGATGCAGCCGGGGAAGAGGCGGTGCTTTCTCCGCTGGCAGCAGCTCCGGGCAGTTCTGTTTCAGAGGAAGCTCTGACAGCGGAAGACTATCG
>JAEDOC010000135.1 GCA_016302185.1 Clostridium sp.
AAAAGGAGAGGGTAAAAATGACACTGGATGAGAAAAAAGAAGCATTGATTGAGACGGAGTGGGAGGATTTTCAGAAGGTACATAATGAAGGCGGCCGCGCGTCCTGCCAGGACGATCGGGAGACATTTTTTATTCAGAGAAAGTGCCGTCTGATCACCTGGCCGGAGGCACTGGTGGAGAGCTGGCATGAGGATTTGAAGGAGGCCGATGCGGCGGGCCGCAATCTTCTGTCCGAAAAATACGCCTGGATGATGCGCCACACGGCACCGGAGGAATTTCAGGAATTAAGAAAATATCTGCATTTCCCGTCTGTTTTTTCGGAGCTGAAGATCGAAGAAGTGATAAAGGTTCAGGTAAAGTGGATGGAAGAATATAAGGAGAAATACCCTTATATGGCTGCAGGAAACAGGGCAATTCACTCCTCCGAGGATTCCCCCTATGAGACTTCCTTTGAGACTTATCTTCGCGGCGAGCTGTATACGTATTCTGAAAAAACCATTCAGCTGTATTTAGAGATGATCCATCAGCTGCAGGAGGAAGGCAAGAATATGTCACTGATCATCATGGATGCCACAGCAAAGGCCTATGGCTACAAAGATCTGCAGATGGCAGAGGATCAGCAGAGGATCCGGGCCAAACGACAGGGACAGTAGCATGAAATTTCTATTTGCATCAGATTCCTTCAAAGGATCCCTCTCCTCAGAAAAGATCATAGAGCTGCTGACAAAAACAGCAAAGGAAGTATTTCCGGATTGTGAGACTCTGGGAATTCCTATGGCTGACGGCGGGGAAGGGACGACGGCGGCGGTGCTGGCCTGTACCGGCGGCCGGTGGCAGGAGGTTACCGTTCGCGGTCCGCTGGGGAAACCGGTAACGGCCAGGTATGGCATCTGTCCGGGAGGCGAGGCGGTGATGGAGATGGCCGGGGCCTCTGGTCTTCCTCTGGTTCCGGTAAAGGAGCGGGATCCCAGGCGGACCGGTACCTGGGGAACCGGGGAGATGATTGCGGATGCACTGGCCCGGGGGATTCGCCGGATTACCATCGCCATCGGCGGGAGCGCCACCAATGACGGCGGCATGGGCGCACTGACTGCACTGGGAGTGAGATTTCTGGACGCGAAGGGACGAGAACTCTCCGGGTGCGGGGCAGATTTAGGAAAGGTGGCTGCCATTGATGCAAGCGGTCTTCTTCCGGCGGTTAGGGAAACGCAGTTTACGGTGATGTGTGATGTGGACAATCCGCTGCTGGGGCCGGACGGCGCCACATGGACCTTTGGCGCACAGAAAGGGGCTTCCGAGGCGGTACAGCGGGAGCTGGAGGCTGGTATGGTTCATTATGCCGGCTGCCTGCAGGCTTTTCTGGGGGCACCTTCTGTGGACACGGTTAACTTTCCCGGCGCAGGAGCAGCCGGCGGCCTGGGGGCGGCACTTAAGACCTTTTTACATGCGGAGCTGAAATCCGGTGTGGAAACCGTACTGGATTTAGTGGGCTTTGATAGGCTGCTGGATGGAGTGGATTGTGTGATTACCGGGGAAGGACGGATTGACTGGCAGTCTGCTCATGGAAAAGTAATCAGCGGAGTAGCGGCTCACTGTCGGAAAAATGAGATTCCTGTGATTGCTCTGGTCGGCAGTATGGGGAAGAATGCAGAGAAGACGTATGAATGCGGAATCAGAACGATCCTTCCGATTGTAGAGGGGCCTGTTTCGTTAGAGGAAGCAATGGAGAAAGCCGAGACACTGTACGAGGGTGCGGCACGGAGAATGTTTCGTTTGCTTCAAATCGGTATCGGAATGAAAAAATAGAATAAAAAATAGAATGAAAAAAGAAGGAAAAAGAAAAAGTGCGGGAATACCGGTTACGGTGTTCCTGCACTTTTTCTTCTTTGCCGGTAAAATATCGGATATGACAGGTGTTATCAGATCTTATTGCTGCGTCTCCAGATATGCATCTTATCTGCTTCTTTAATCAGCTCATCGCGGAATTGCGGGTGAGCGATGGAGATCAGTGCCTCTGCCTTCTGCCAGGTGGACATGCCCTTTAAATTCACCTTGCCGTACTCGGTTACAACAAAATGAGTGTTGGCACGGGTGTCAGTTACGATGGTACCCGGATGTAAGGTCGGAAGAATTCGGGACTTTAACTCCCCGTCCTTGGTCTTGAAGGTGGAGGAGCAGCAGATGAAGCTCTTGCCGCCCTTGGAGAGGTAGGCACCCATCACGAAATCCAGCTGTCCGCCTGCGCCGCTGATGTGCTTGATGCCGGAGGATTCGGAGCTGACCTGACCGAAGAGGTCGATATCAACCGCATTGTTGATGGACATGAAGTTGTCCAGCTGAGCGATCACTCTGGCGTCATTGGTGTAGCTTACCGGTGCGCTCATGCATGCCGGGTTGTTATTTAAGTAATCATAGAGCTTCTTGGTTCCGGCACCGAAGCCGTAAACCTGGCGCCCCTTGTCGATTCCCTTGTGAGCGCCGGTGATCTTGCCTGCGTTGGCAATATCAACAAAAGCGTCTACATACATTTCCGTATGTACACCCAGATCCTTTAAGTCGGATTTGGCAATCAGGGAGCCGACTGCGTTGGGCATGCCGCCGATACCCAGCTGTAAGCAGGCACCGTCCGGGATCTCTTCTACAATCAGCTTTGCCACAGTCTCGTCAACCTCAGAGGGAGCTGCGCCGCCGCCCATCTCTGCGATGCTGGGGTTGTCGCCTTCTACGATCATGTCAACATCAGAGATATGGATGCAGTGCTCAAAGCCGCCCTGGCATACCGGCATATTTTCATTGACCTCTACGACAACCACTTTGGAAACCTCACAGCAGGCTGACAGATGGGAAGCATTCGGTCCGAAATTGAAGTATCCGTGCTCGTCCATGGGAGCAACCTGAATGATGGTTACATCCGGGCGATTTGCCTCGTCAAAGTCTCTGTAGAATCTGGGAAGCTCGGAATAACGCATGGGGTTGTAGAATGCAAAGCCCTGGGCGATGGCCTTTCTCTCAATACCGCTCATGTGCCAGGAGTTCCAGGTCAGATGCTCTGCCGGGTTTTCAATTTTGAAGATTTCCGGAACCCACATTAAGATTCCGCCGCGGAAGTTTACATTATAAAGCTCCGGCATTCTCTTTGCCAGTGCGGCATCTACGGCAACCGGAGTGCCCGTGGTCCAGCCGTAATCTACCCAGTCTCCGGACTTGACAACAGAAGCCGCTGTCTCAGCAGAAACCAGTTTTTCTGCATACATTTTCTTGTAATCCATATTGTTCACCTTGCCCTTTATTTGTTTTCAGATGCATTCAGTTTAGCATTTTGTACCATTGATGTCAATGCTCACGCGAAGACTGGAAAACCCTGTAAAATCAAGGGAAATGAAAAGAAAACCGTCTTATTGTTTTTTTTGAAAGACAAGTATTTATGATTTTGTATAAGAGATGAAATTACATTGTTTAAAAATTGACGATCATGAAAAAGAATTAGTTAAAACCGACGAAGACGCTCTTTTTCACCTGGTAAAAATAAAGAAAAAATTGTATATTTTGCACATAATGTCTAATAATAACGAAAAATTGGAAGAGTAAGATCGAAGAAAAATGGAGATTATAAAAAGTTTATAAATCCATTGATAATTATTTGACACTAAACGTCAAGAGTGTTAAGATAGAGTTACTATCAAATCTATTTATGCAATTGTTTTATTTACGTGGCAAGTCATTTTTAAGGAGGAAAATTGATATGTCTAAGAAAGTCGTAATTGCAAGTGCATGCCGTACCGCCATTGGCACCATGGGTGGCCAGCTCAGTACTGTTCCAGCAGTTGAACTGGGTTCTGTTGTTATTAAGGAAGCTCTTAAGAGAGCAGGTGTGGCCCCCGAGCAGGTTGATCACGTTTACATGGGCTGTGTAATCCAGGCCGGCCTTGGTCAGAACGTGGCACGTCAGATGTCAATTAAAGCAGGTCTTCCGATTGAAGTTCCGGCAGTTACCTTAAACGTTGTTTGTGGATCCGGCTTAAACTGTGTGAATGCAGCAGCTCAGATGATCCTGGCAGGCGACGCTGACATCGTAGTAGCAGGCGGTGCTGAAAACATGTCCTCTGCTCCGTACGCATTAATGAATGCGCGTTTCGGCTATCGTATGAACAATGCTCCGATGATTGACACCATGGTAAATGACGCCCTGTGGGATGCATTTAACAACTACCACATGGGAATTACCGCAGAGAACATCTGCGATCAGTGGGGCATCACCAGAGAGGAACTGGACGAGTTTGCCGTAGCCAGCCAGAAGAAGGCTTGCGCAGCACGCGAGGCCGGTCGTTTCAAAGACGAGATCGTTCCGATCGAAGTGAAGAAGAAAAAAGAAACAGTCATTGTTGATACCGACGAAGGCCCGCGTCCGGGAACTACAATGGAAGTACTTGCAAAGCTGCGTCCGGCATTCAAGAAAGACGGCGGACGGGTAACCGCAGGTAACTCTTCAGGAATCAACGACGGTGCAGCAGCAGTTGTTGTGATGAGCGAAGAGAAGGCAAAAGAGCTGGGAATCAAGCCGATGGCTACCTGGGTAGCAGGCGCCCTTGGCGGTGTGGATCCGTCTATCATGGGTATCGGCCCGGTTGCAGCAACCAACAAGGTGCTTGCTAAGACAGGCATGAAGATTGAAGATCTCGATTTAATCGAGGCAAACGAGGCATTTGCTGCGCAGTCTATCGCAGTAGCCCGTGATTTAGGCTTTAACAAAGACATCCTGAATGTAAATGGTGGCGCAATTGCCCTTGGCCACCCGGTAGGAGCATCCGGATGCCGTATCCTTGTTACTCTGCTTCACGAGATGCAGAAACGTGACGCAAAGAAAGGTCTTGCTACTCTGTGTATCGGCGGCGGTATGGGCTGCGCTACCATTGTTGAGAGAGACTAATCTTTCGTTCCTGTAGGAAGAATCAATTACCGGAATAAGAGGAAGGAGAACAAGTTCGCCTTCCCCGTTCCGGTTGTTTCTGTTCAAAGAACAGTGAAGTAAGGAGGATGATGGCAATGGGGTTTGTAGACTATACCGTGGACGGACATGTTGGTATTATTACTATCAACCGTCCCAAGGCACTCAATGCTTTAAATGAAGATGTTTTAAAGGACATCGAAGCTGCATTTGATGCAGTGGATCTTTCTGAAATCCGTGCAATTATTGTGACCGGTGCAGGGGAGAAATCTTTCGTGGCCGGTGCCGATATTGCGGCGATGAGCATCATGACAAAGGAGCAGGGAGAACAGTTCGGTAAATTCGGAAATGACATTTTCCGTAAGATCGAGACATTTCCGGTTCCGGTGATTGCGGCGGTGAACGGCTTTGCTTTAGGCGGCGGCAATGAGCTGGCTATGAGCTGTGATATCCGTATCTGCTCTGACAACGCTGTATTCGGACAGCCGGAGGTTGGTCTGGGAATTACCCCGGGATTTGGCGGTACCCAGAGACTGGCACGTCT
>JAEDOC010000136.1 GCA_016302185.1 Clostridium sp.
GAGCCAATTCCGCCCCGTCCTTTTTCTATGCCACAGCCTAAGAACAGCCGAATCTTATACAATGACTTTCAGGCTGTTTCTCTCTGCCGGGCCTCTGGATCTTTTTTGCTGTGTATCGGAAAAAAAATCTACAATTTCTGTTGCTTCCATTGGCTGTGCATAGAAGTATCCCTGAATCCGATCGACGTTGGCGGAGGCGGCTTTTTCGACCTGGCCGCTCCGTTCCAGTCCTTCGGCTACAACCAGGAAGCCGGCGTTGTGAAGCAGCTGCACCAGCAGACGTACTACGTTCATGGCTTTTTCGTCGGTTTCGATATTTTTCAGAAGGCTGGAATCCAGCTTGACGGTTTCAAAGGGAAGATTCATCATGCCGGACAGGTTGGAATATCCGACACCGAAATCATCCAGATAGAAACGGACGCCTTCCGCAGCCATCTGTGCCATGACGGTTCGCACCAGAAGCGGATTTTCTGTGATGGTTCGTTCTGTGATCTCGATGCGTAGTTTTTCCGGTGCCACATTGTATTGAGCCAGACAGGAATGAATTCTCTGAAGAAAATTCCGATCTGTCAGCTGCTGAATCGACATATTCATAGAGATACATTTTAATGGGAGATCCGGATGTTCCGCCCAGAAACGGCAAAGCATTTTCAGGACAATCCAGGAAATCTCGTCGATCAGGCCGCTTTTTTCTGCCAGAGGGATAAACTCACCCGGCGGAATCAGCTTGCCATCCTCTCCCTTCAGACGGAGCAGGGATTCTGCCGTGGTAAATGCCTGCTCCTTTAAGCTGTATATGGGCTGCAGGTACAGCTGGAAGGATTCTTCTTCAATGGCATGACGGATTTGATTCAGAACATAGAGATTCCGTTCAAATTGTTCCTTCATGTGATCGTTGAAGAACAGAAGGCTGTTGCCGGGCATTTCTCTGGAACGGCAGAGGGTGTATTCCAGCTGATCGATAATCTGGCTGTCATTCGTTTCTGTAGAATCAAAAATCATATGCGCCATGCTGACCTGCAGGCTGCAGGCAGCGCCTGCCGCTTCCCAGGGTTCGCTGAAACGTTCCTGAACTTTTCTGGCCAGTGCATCGGCTGTTTTTGGATAGGAATCGAAGGTTCCGAACAGAAGAAAACGGGTATTGCCGAAACGGAAGGCCTGATACTCCGGACGGTACTGCTCCAGATAGCGGCCAACCATGTAGAGAATGGCATCGCCGTTTTTCATGCCGAATTTGCGGTTAATCAGTTCAAAATGTTCCAGATACAGGATAATCAGATGAAAATAATGCTTTTTGCGGCGCCGTGTTTCCAGATCCTGAAAAAAGGTATGACGGTTCGGAAGGCCGGTTAAAGCATCCTGACCGATTCGGTTGCTCTGGAAGCTGACGAAGAACATCAGGTTCGTCAGTGCGGATATGGTTCCTGCCATCAGGATATTGGGAAGCAGCTGCTGCATAATTGTGAAAATCACAATCAGTGGTAACAGGGAATGCATCAGTCTTCGAAGCGGTCGGCTGACCATGGCCCGGTTGCGCAGATAACACATGCCCAGCATCCCTAATTCAATCAACAGCACTGCATATCCGATTCTGTTAAACGGACCGCGCCGGTAGAGGCCATCTTCAAAATAGAAGAACCAATGCGTATGAGGATTGGTTAAAATGGCGGCAATCATAACCACTGCAAAGGTGGATATGACAGTGATGCAGATATAAAAGCAATGCCGGTTAGAGGCATGTTCAAACATCAGGTAGAAGCTGTAGCCTGCCATCAGGGAAAAGGTTGCATGCTGAAAAATAAAATAGAGCATATTCAGCAGCATATTCAGCCATCCCGGTACCAGAACCGGCTCGTTAATGATCCAGGAGGTCAGAAGGTCCAGTATAATAGTGGTTCCGGACAATACAAGGCAGAGCGTAAACAGCTGATAACGCAGATTGCTCCTGCTCTGGCGATCATAATGAAACCAGGCCAGCATGGTAGTAATCAGAAGAGAGACCACTTCCATTTTTGTCGAGAGTTCCATACAAATTCTCCTTTGTATACATAAACATCACATTTGTTCGCTGAAAAAAGGACTGTTGTCCATAGCTTCAGTATAGTACATTCTGTAAAAAAAGGAAAGGAAAAATTTGCGAACGAAAGGGAGTATTTCAAAGAGAGCATTTCATTATTGCCTTAGATTTCCAGGAGAGATTTCCTTTTTTTGTTGTAAATACAACAGACTTGCTGTGGCTGTGATACTATAATCATGGCGTAAAGTGAATCAGTTTTATATCAATGGAGGAAATAGAAATGGCAAATCAGATGTTTTGTTTTCAGTGTGAGCAGACGGTAGGCTGTACGGCCTGCACGGGTGCCGCGGGTGTCTGCGGGAAGAAAGCGGATACCGCCGGGCTTCAGGATCGGCTGACAGGTGCTCTGATCGGACTGGCAAGAGCGACCGAAGGCAATGAAAGCCGTGTGACGGAGGAAACCGATACGTTGGTGCTGGAAGGTCTTTTTACCACCATTACCAATGTGAATTTCAATAATGATACCATCTCTGCCCTGATTGCCCGGGTGGAAGCAGAGAAAAAGCGCCTGGCGCCGGACTGCTGTTGCTGCAGTTCTGCCTGCGGCAGAAACGATAATTACGATATGAAGGAGCTTTGGGAGGCTGACGAAGATATTCGATCCCTGAAATCTTTGATTCTGTTCGGTATCCGCGGCGTCGCAGCCTATGCGTATCATGCCGCTGTTCTCGGTTACCGTGATGCGGCAGTCAACCGGTTTTTCTATAAAGCGCTCTTTGCCGTTGGTATGAAGGATTGGGGGATGAACGAGCTTCTTCCCATTGTGATGGAGGTCGGTGCGATTAACTTAACCTGTATGGCGCTTCTTGACAGAGCCAACACCGAAACCTACGGGAATCCGGTGCCGACGGAGGTAAGCCTCACCGTAGAAAAAGGACCGTTTATCGTGATTTCGGGCCATGACCTTTACGACTTAAAGCAGCTTCTGGAGCAGACGAAAGACAAGGGTATCAACGTCTATACCCATGGAGAAATGCTCCCGGCTCATGCCTATCCCGAGCTTAAAAAGTATCCACACCTGAAAGGCAATTTTGGAACGGCCTGGCAGAATCAGCAAAAGGAATTTGCGGATCTTCCGGCACCGGTACTCTTCACCACCAACTGCCTGATGCCGCCGAAAAAAAGCTATGCCGACCGGGTGTTCACTACGGAGGCGGTGTCCTATCCCGGGATGGTTCACATCGGCAAGAACAAGGATTTTACCCCCGTGATTGAAAAGGCGCTGGCCCTCGGCGGCTATCCGGAGGAGAGGCATTTTACGGGGATCAATGGCGGAGATAAGGTGCTGACCGGTTTTGGGCACAATGCGGTGCTTTCGGTTGCGGATATTGTCATCGATGCGGTCAAATCCGGGGTAATCCGCCATTTCTTCCTCGTCGGCGGTTGTGACGGAGCAAAGCCTGGCCGCAATTATTACACGGAATTCGTAAAGCAGACACCTGACGACAGCGTAATTCTTACCCTGGCCTGCGGCAAATACCGCTTTAACGATCTTGACTTGGGAACCATCGCCGGACTGCCCCGCATCATGGATATGGGACAGTGCAACGATGCCTACAGCGCCATCAAGGTTGCGTTAGCGCTTTCCGAAGCCTTCGGCTGCGGCGTGAACGACCTGCCCCTTTCCATGGTGCTTTCCTGGTACGAGCAGAAGGCGGTCTGCATCCTGCTGACCCTGCTGCACCTTGGAATCAAAAATATTCTGCTGGGGCCGTCACTGCCCGCATTCTTGTCACCCAATGTGCTGAACCTCCTGGCAGCGAATTATAACATTGCACCCATCACAACACCGGAAGAAGATTTAAAGAAGATACTGGGATAAACGATTTGGAGTGCTGCGAAATAGAGGGATAAATATCTATTTTGCAGTGCTCCATTTTTATTCGCAGGTTTGATAAATGGGCTGTCCTATGGTAGACTAAGAATATCAGATTTGCAGGATAGAGGTATATAGTAGGAGATATTTTTTTCCAGTTCATCTGCGGCAGCGGATTTTGTGACGGGTTATAGTGTGAGAAGGCCGCAAACGTGGAAAAACAAGGCCGGGAAGACACTGAAAGAAATTGAGACTGCAAAATTAGGAGGAAAATAAAGGAATTTCATAGAAATGAGTACAAATGCAAATAATAAACAGTCATACCTGATGCTGATCACATCTTTGTTCATTGTGGGAACGATCGGTATATTCAGGAGATATATTCCCTTATCTTCATCGTTGCTGGCCTTCTTTCGCGGACTGACAGGCTCTGTATCACTTTTCGTTTTTGTTAAGCTGCGCGGGAGCGGACACTGGGAGAAAATAGAAAGAAGGAAGTTTGCCGGGTTGATTCTCAACGGAGCTTTTCTTGGCACCAATTGGATCCTTCTTTTTGAGGCGTTTCGCTATACAACCATCGCCAAGGCAACGCTCTGTTATTATATGCAGCCTACGATTGTCCTGCTGCTTTCTCCCCTGGTGTTTAAGGAACGCTTGACAGGAAGAAAACTGCTGTGTGCGCTGGCGTCACTCGTCGGTATGGTGTTTGTTTCCGGAGTGTTCGGCGGGGAGGGCGCACCGGCGGAGGACGTGAAGGGAATCCTGTTCGGCTTTGGAGCCGCCTGCTTTTACGCAGCGGTTGTTATCCTTAACAAAAAGATTACGGGTATTGATGCCTATCAGAAAACGATTCTTCAGCTGTTTTCAGCAGCGGCTGTGCTGCTGCCGTATTTACTTGTCACAGGAGGCTTTGGGGGTATCGATGTTAATGCAAGGCTCGTTGTGCTGCTTTTGATTGTTGGTGTGATTCACACGGGTGTTGCCTACGCCCTGTATTTTGGCAGTATGAGCGGGTTGAGGGCGCAAACCATCTCAATGCTCAGCTATATCGATCCTGTGGTGGCTATGATCGTTTCGGCAATATTGCTTGGAGAAGGAATGACAGGCGGAGGAATCATCGGAGCCGCTCTGATTCTTGGTTCCGCTGTTATAAGCGAGATGGGAGCTTCGTGAGTACCGAACTTTTTTTAACGGCAAAAATATTATGAAGCCACCGGAAAAACTTGGAACATTCCTGAAAATGCAGAAAAACCGGAGCGTACCAACATACTTGGAAATGTTCTTCAGTACCTTGATTCTGGGAACGGAATATGAGCTGAAAAATAGATATATGCACGTGGACTATACGGAGGATAATTCCCAAAGTGTCAATCCTAAAGTTCCAAAGTCTCAATTTGACACTTTGGAATGTACTTTAGAAGAACTGGTGATAGAAACTGGAAAGTCTCTTAGTACCATAAACGAATTATGGAATCTTTACAGAAAAAGGAATCTTGACAGCCGCAATAAAAGTTTTATAATGATAGTAACAGAACCCACCACGCCTCTGATTTTCATGCGCAACCCGGTGGGACTTTTTCATTTATGG
>JAEDOC010000137.1 GCA_016302185.1 Clostridium sp.
ACCACAGATAAGCCCCGCTGCTCGCTCCACTTTCTGGTCAGAGCCTCATTCATCACCTCCGCCAGCTCCTCCGCATGACCCGGAATCGCGCTGGGACGGATCTGCAGCTCAGAGATTCTGGCAAAAGCCGGCTGCAGCGCACTGATGAACTCCGTCTTTAGCTGGCTCTCGATCTCTTCCCGATCAAACTCCTCCGTCACATTTCCGCAGACATTGGTATAAAACAGCAGCGGATCGGTAATCTTATAAGAGTACACACCGGAACACCGCACGGACACATCGATATCCAGACCGATATTGCGGTCCACCACACGGAACGGAATCGGATTCGGTGTTCCGAATTTATTATCCATCAGCTCCTTCGTGTTGAAATAATACACGCGCTGATCCTTAGCCGTATCTCCGCCAAAGGTAAAACGCTTGCCAACCACCCGGAAGGTCTCCTTTAAGCTCTCTCCCAGCTTTCCATAGAAGAGGCTGGGCTCTGTGGAGGTATCATAGACGAACTCGCCCGGCTCCGCACTGAACTCCACAACCTTTCCCTGCTCCACGATGATCATGCACTGGCCGTCTGCCACCGCGATCACCGAGCCATTGGAAATGATATTGTCATTGCCCTTCGTATTGGAAGAACGTCCGGAGATTCGCTTCTGTCCCCTTCGCATCAGTACATGCTTCTCCAGTGCCTCACAATAAAAATATTCCCGCCATTGATCGGCCAGATTGCCGCCAAAGGCTCCTTTTCCAGCTTTCATCAGTCCCATAGTTTTTCTCCCTTCTTTATCTACTCTCACAGGAAATAACGGAACGCTTTTTATAAAATGCAATTCCCAGCTTCATAACCTCTGTGATTTCATGTTCACGCATTTCAGCCTCATAATCCATTGTATTTATTTGTTTGATCGCTTCCATGGATAATTGTTTCAGACGCTCTTCTATCGTCCTCTCACTTTCTCCGTCCCTAAGTACCTTTAGTTCAACCAGAATTCCGGGTAGTCTCTTATTATATGGCAGCATCTGAATATCATACCGCCCGTTCCCCGACTCCCTGTTGGAAGTAACACAATAATGATTATTCATGATCGCATAGAGTCCCAGCATCAGGCCATGATAAAAGCTTTCATTTCCTGTATCAAAAACACTGATAGTTTCTGACAGAAAACGCTGCAGCTGAAGATTTAATTCCTGAATATCCAGGCGAAGAATCGACTGCTGAATCGCAATCGCTGTCGACTGAGAAATCTCAGGGGCCAACCCTGACAGAATCTCTTTCTCATAAACATAGAAGATTTCCTTATTCGGGATAGCCAGTTCGCATATATAATTCCCATCGTGACAGTTCTGCTTCCCCGTTATCTTCAGGTATCCCGCCACCAGAAGGAAGCTGTAGATACTGGATGGATTATTCCGAATCTCCGGATAAATCACGGAAGTATCCACATAAGCCGCCACAGCTCTTCCCTGCATCAGAAGGCCAAGCTGCTCCTTGGTTTCCTCCGTTGCCTCTCTGACCATCTCCCGGATAATATCATTATTTCCGGTAGCCTGCCAGAACGCTTTCGGGCAGCAGCCCTCATCCATGTAGTTAATCACCGACCACGGGTTGAATATCTCCGTTTCTCCAAACAGATAGCCGTCATACCACTCACAGATTTCCTCGTATTTCTCCGTCTTTCCGTAATACTCCGTCATCTGACGTACTTCCTCTTTTGTGAAACCAAAATATTCACTGTAGCGGTTATCCAGAATGGAATTCACCTTCAGATTATACATTCCGCTGAATATGCTTTCCTTCGCCACGCGAAGGATTCCCGTCAGACAGGCAAAGGATAGATGGGGATTATCCTTTAACGCAGACGAAAACAAGCTTCGCATGAACGAAATCACCGGTTCATAATAATCCTGCAGATGGCCCTGCTGAATCGGTGTATCATATTCATCAATCAAAATAACAGGCTTTTTTCCATAGTGTTTATGAAGCATCTGGGAAAGCATCCCCAGCGCTGCCGGCCAGCTTCCCGCCTCCATCGTATCAGTCATGATTTTGCGAAAATACTCTTTCTCATACGGCGTCAGCTTCTCGCTTTCCAGCAGGGAAAAATGGCGGTTATACTCATTCTGAATCACCTGCTTTAACGCATGTAATGCCTCTTCCCAGGAAAGTGGCTTCACATCCTTGAAGCTGACAAAGATAACCGGATAGGCTCCCTGCTCTGATGTGTACTTTTTCCCACATTCCCAAATCCGGCAATTTTTAAAATAAACTGACGTATCCTCCCCGGTATCTTCGAAAAATACCCTCAGCATATCCATATTCAAGGTCTTTCCAAACCGGCGGGGACGGGTAAACAAAGAAACCTTCGGGCGGGTATCCAGCAATTCCTTAATCAGAAGTGTCTTGTCAACATAATAATAATGAGAAACCGTCTCCCTAAAATCAGAAATTCCTATGGGAAGAGGAAGCAGCTCCTCCGAATGCTTCTGCACAGAGGCAATCGATCTTCGTCCGTCTTCCGGCTTCTTCGCATTCACAGGAACCAGCCACATCCGCCCCTGCTTCACCGCTCCGCGGATTCTCTCATCCCGGCAAAGTGTCGTCACTCTGCGCTCCGTCAATTCCCACTGTTCTGCCGTCTCACGCACCGTCCAATATTCCATGTTATCCCTCCTCAGAGCCTTCTTCCGATCTCATTATATCCAAATATCACTCCAATATCAAGATAACAGAACAATATATATGTCACATATCGCCGTCCATGGTTACTGTGTAGGTTCCATCGGATGCACGTTTGCTTGCAAAGTCAATGAAAAGCTGGTCGCCGTCCAATGTGTAAGTGAAGCCATATTTCTTCTCCGGAAGAAGCAGTGCTCCATCTCCATCCTCATCGAACTGATAGCTGGTTACTCCATCTAACGTCCAGATTCCGGTCAGATCCGGTTCCTCCTCTCGGTCTGCATCAGAGAGCAATGACCCTCCGCATCGTACCACCTTCCCCTGCATTCTTCTCAGAACTTACATTATGTCCTCATTATATCGGTTCTGCCTTCCTTGCGCCCTGTCCAAAAGTGCAACTTTACCGATTTTTTGCAAACTTTTCTTCTGATTCTATATTATCAGAAAAACAGGAAAAAAGATAGGAAAAATGCCAGACACTGTCTGGCAAATAGAGTTGAAACAGTCTTTGAAGCCATGACAAAATGGCAAAAAGAAAACGGGATGCGGTAGCCGAAAATAGCTGCCGCGTCCCGCGTCATTGGAAGCTACGCATTGATTCGCTTCTTCCCCATCGTTCTCTCCGTATTCACTCCGTGGATAATCACACTGATTCTCTTATACACCAGAGCCGTGATCAGGGAAACCACCACACCCTTGATGATATTGAACGGACCCACACAGATGATGGCAAAGGTCCAGATATTGCTGACCGCCGGGTTGATTGCCGCGCCCGCCGCGATGATGTTCTCCAGCGGCATGAAGTTGGAATAGAACGGAAGCATCACCAGCGCATTGATCACCACGCCGACCACGGACATGGTAATGGTACCTGCGATCATGCCTGCCACAGCACCCTTCTTGGTCTTCTTAAACCGGTAGACGAGACCCGCCGGAAGCACCAGCGCACAGCCTACCATAATGTTGGCAAACTCACCGACGAAGCCGGTGCTGGTCGGCTTCAGCACCAGCTTAATCAGGATCTTTACAAACTCCATCACCATCCCGGCCAGCGGGCCAAGAGCAAAGCTTCCCACCAGGATCGGCACCTCGGCCAGATCCAGACCGTAAAAGCTGGGTGCGATAAAGGGAAGCGGGAACTCAAACAGCATCAGCACTGCTGCCAGAGCACCGAACATTCCCATAAATACAACATTCCTTGTCGTCAACAATCTGCTTTTCATCATTTCATCCTCCTGAAATATCATTTTGTCACGTAAGTTCCGCTTTCAGAGGAATCATACGGCACGTCCCGTCTCCGGATCGAATCAGGAAACTGCAGAAAAAGCCCCGGATAACTTACTTATCCGGGGCTGTATCTCCATGACCGCGATCAGAAGCTCTCTGACTGCCGCATAATTTCTTCTCTCATCCAGACTATACTGTCGGTTCCGGAATCTCACCGGATCAGCTGCATCATGCAGGTCGCGGACTGTACCGCCGGTGGGGATTTGCACCCCGCCCCGAAGAACTTATCATAATTGCAGTGCTATTATAACTCATTCTGTGCAGACATACAAGCATCTTTTCGAAATAAAAATTTCTGTCTCTTGACAATTCTTTGTCTTTCGTTATAATAAAAACAGACTTTGTATGTGTACTTTTTGTGCAGATACGATGGGAGGGGGAGCGCCCTAACATTGTGTACAAAGCCATTGCGATGGGAATCCGTGTTTCGGATTGAGAGGATGCAATCAAGTATCGACCGAAAATATCAGCTGTTCAGCGGCAACCATCGCGATGTCATATTTTTTATCCCTGATAACATGACAAAGTGAAAGCGTACCGCCGGGTACGCTTTTTTGGTTCTCTTATGTAACAGCAGGAAAAGAGGAGAATATATGAACAGAAACAAACATGTAACCAAGCTGGTCTTTCTTGCCATGATGGTCGCTCTCGGCGTTGTCATCTCGCCGATCCTGCGCGTGGAGGGCATGTGCCCCATGGCCCATTTCATCAATGTGACCTGTGCCGTTCTGCTGGGTCCCTGGTACGCCTTCGTCTGTGCGCTGGCCATCGGCATCATCCGGATGATCTTCATGGGCATCCCGCCGCTGGCTCTCACCGGTGCCATCTTCGGTGCCTTCCTCTCCGGCATGCTCTACCGCCTGTCCAGAGGAAAACTGGTCTGTGCCTTCATCGGTGAGGTGATCGGCACCGGAATCGTCGGCGCCATCGTATCTTATCCCGTGATGACACTGCTCTGGGGCAGAACCGATCTGACCTGGTTCTTCTATGTGCCCTCCTTCATTGCCGGCACCCTGATCGGCGGCAGCATCGCCTTCCTTTTCTTAAAACACTTACAGAAGGCAAAGCTCCTGTCCACCTTCCAGTCCGCACTTGGCTCTAAGGTCTACGAGGGCGGCGACACCGTAGCAAACGATGCCCTGGGAATCGCATTCCTGGGCTTCATCGGTTATCTGGCTGCCGTTGTGGCAACGAAGAATTTCATCGAGACACCGGGACCGCTGGCAAACAGCATCAAATACCTGGTACTGGCCGCTTTCCTGGCCGGGGCTGCCATCTACTGGCATATCAATAAGCCCAAGTCCCCGTCTCAGACGGTATAGAACGCAGGAGAACACAGGAGAACATCACATGCAGGATTTCACACACAGCTTCCGGACAGCGCGGGCCAGCGTCCGCGCCGAAAGCCCCTTGATTCACAGCATTACCAGCCCCATCGCCATCAATGACTGCGCCAATGCGGTTCTGGCGCTGGGCGCAAAGCCCATCATGGCAGAGCATCCCCGGGAGGTCGCCC
>JAEDOC010000138.1 GCA_016302185.1 Clostridium sp.
GCTCTTTCCTCCTTCGTTTTTGATGTCCTGGTTTTCTTCGGTGTAGTTTCTGACTTTTCTGCTTTTTCCTTAATCTTGGACTTTACAGAAGTCTTCTTTTTCGTCTGCGTGCGCTTCTTTTCCAGATTTTCCAGTGCCTTATCCACCGCAACCTTAAGATCCGGGTTTGGCACTTTTTCCTGTGAATCCGGCACCACCGGAATAAAGCCTTTATCCTCTGCCGCCGCGGTAATCTTAGCTGCCATTTCCTGCACAAACGGAATTTCCACTTTGGCTCCTTCCTGCGTCTGCTCCCTGTCTGCCTGTAACACTTGAAGCTTCTGGTCAATCTGGTATATGAAATCTGCCGCGGTCTGTCGGATTTTGTCGAGTGAACTCTTTAACTCCGGGGTATCCTTTCCCTCGGACCAGCCCGCCACATAAGAAAAGGAATAGTCAGAAGTGTTGATACCGTAATGCTGGCACACAACATATGCCACGCTCTCGGCCTCTACCTCTTTTCCATTCCTTGATACATGATCTGCAGCTGCCACTGCATCCTTATCGTGAAGCTTCTGGTGTGCCATTTCGTGAAGCAGGGTCTTGATTGTCTGAACCTCACTCATTCCATCCTGAATGGCAATTCTCTTATCTTCCTGATGATAAAAACCCTTCGCTTCCCCATCAATCTGCTCAAAGGTAACCGGTACCGGACTGATCTCCTGTAAAGCCTGCAAAAGTTTCGGATAGCCTTCGATGCTTCCAACCAGTTCATCAGGTCCTATGGAGGGAAGTTCCTTCCCGTCTGTCTGTGATACGTCAAACGTCTTCACCACCTTAAAGGCACGGATGGTTACTTCCACCTTTTCCATTACCGGCTCCCCGTCTGCATCAAGCACCGGCTTTCCCTTATCATCCAGTCTGGTCTGTTCCCTCTCAATCTTGTATGGCGCCGGGGCAAGAATACTGATACCCTTCTCTCCCTTTTTTACATACCTTCCCATCTCTTTCCATCCGGTAAAACTCTGACAGAGACTTGCATCCGGTCTCTGCATCATGATCAGAATGGAATTGTTTACGGAATATCGGGGAAATTTCGCCATTGTGTCCAGGAACTGTTTGTATTTGTCGCTTTGAAATACCTCCACAACGCCTTTCTCCAGCTGGTCAGTTACAGCCTTTAACTGGTCGGCCTGTTTCTCCCTGGACTCAATGAACTGTATTTTCTTCTGTATTCCCTCCGGAATCTCTCCCACAATTTCCGCTTCTGGATATGCATGGATCAGCTCCGCAATCAGTTTCTGTGCATCCCAGTTGTTTCTGATCTCAGGCACATAGGATAAAGCCTCCATGTCAAACCTTTTGCCGTTAAAAATATCAATCTCGCAAAACAGCTCCGGTGCCTCTTCATTTGCCACACGCACTCCAATCGCCGGTATGCCATTCATGCGCTCCGGAGGAATGCTTCCGAATATCTCCATAGCTTCCTTAACTGTCTTAACTCCGGTATGCTCTTCCCCCATCGAATGAAATTCGCTGCATTCCGCAACAGTAAGCGTTGCAGTCATCTTTGCTTCTTTTTGTACCGTATTTTCCGCCACTCTAAATCCCTCCAATTCAATATCATTCAAATCCTTCGTCAGTTTTAACGAGGACAGCGGCATTTGCTCCTTCTGGTGAAAGGAATAGTAATCCTTTCCCGGTCCGACAATGACATGATCCAAAAATCTGACACCGATCAGGTCACTTAACTGCTTTACCCTGTCCGTAAGAACAATGTCCTCCGTACTTGGCACCAGTCTTCCTGACGGATGGTTATGAACCAGCATTATGGAAGCTGCATTTGACAGGATCGTGCTCTTAAAGATTTCCCTCGGATGCGCGACTGACTGGTCCAGTGCTCCCATGCTTACCACGTTCATGTTGATAGGCCGCCCGTCTGACTGTAGATTTACGATTGCCACAACCTCTCTGTCATAGTCCTTCAGCATATCTGCCATGACCTTAACAGCTGCTTCCGGTCCATCCATCGGAGTATCACTTAAAAGAGGTGGCATATCCACCAAACGGATAGCCACCTGATTCAGTTTGTACACCTTCTCTTTTTCCGGTTCCTGAGCTATGACAGAATCATAAAAGCCCTGCCTTGGACGGATCCCGCTAATGTTCATCCGGGTTTCCTTCTGCAACAGGGATGGTCATGGAAAAGTCCTTATCCCTTAACTTTTTCAGCCTTGTCAGCACGGATTCCTTTGTGGAAGTCCTTCTTTTCTTATTCCCGATCTTCAGGACTCCTTTTGCATATCCAAGATATCTACTCTTCCTCGCCATCGTCTTCCTCCTCTGAACGGTCTTCCTCTTCCGGCTCCTCATCCAGAGCATCCAGATAGTCCTCATCGTCATCATCCAGATAATCCATATCCGGATCCGGTGCATCCTGCTTTTTCTTTGCCTTTCCGGACTTAAAGTACATAAATCCTCCAATACCGCCTAATGCCAGAATAAGGATTACTCCCATGATTCCTGTCACATTCGGGCTTTTCTTCTGGGTTTCCGGTTCCGCTTCCTCTTCCTTCGGCTCTTCCTTTACTTCCTCTACGGTTGTTTCCGGTTCCGATGGCTGTTCCTCAGTCCCGGTCATACCCTGGGATGCCATATATGCTTCCACTTCCTCATCTTCCATTAACGCCAGAAGATCTGATTCATCCACCAGATTTAAGAAATGAACAGTCTCGGTTCCCTTATCATCACGATCAATGATGATGTAGAAGAAGTTGCCGGATTTCGTAGTCACCGTAATGAACTGCTTGCCGCCGGCTTCAAAAGAACCATAGTCATCTACCAGGTTCATATTTCCATCAGGAGTAAGAGGCCCATAGCTTTCCTCTTCCGGCTCCTTTTCTGTATCCTTTCCTTCACAGTAATGGTAATCATAGATACAGACTTCACAGTCCTCATTGATGCAGTCCTCCGTGCATTTTTCCTCACAGATACACTCCGCTTCTTTCCCCTGTGCGAATACAGGAAGTGGCGCAAATCCCACTAATGCAGTCATGCATACAAGCACTCCTGATACACATTTCTTCATCATCTTAGTTATCTTCATCCTGATCATCCTCCTCATTCTCATCAAACAGATTTTCCTCATCCTCCGCCGGCTTATCCCCGGCATGATTCATGGTTACAGGTTCAGGCATTTTTACCTGACCGTTTAACAATTCCTGCAATTTTCCGCTGCCTGCCAGCTGTAAGAACTGCGCCAGCTGTTCAGGAGATAAATTGTAGGATGCAACATCACTCACAATCTGCTGGTTCTCCTCTTCCTTGAGCTTCGCCTGCAGCTGCTTCACCTTTTTTTCCGCTTCATCTCTCTTTGCGATTGCCTTTTGCAGATCTTCGCGGAGCTTGTCTAATCTTGCGTACATTTCCTTTCCTCCATTCAAAAAGCGCACCCGGAAGGAGCGCTGAAATTATTGTTACTGAATCCTGCCATAGCAGTAAGCATGTGCCCTCCAGTATGCCGTGTCATAGGATGCATACTGAATAGGGTTTCCACAATGAACCATAATCTTATTTACCGGATCCACCACGATTCCCACATGGGATGCACCGGATGTGTTGTAGGTTCCCTGAAAGAATACCAGGTCACCCGGCTTCACATCGGAAGCAGCCACCCTGGCTGTCGCATTCTTCCATCCGTTGGCCGTAAGTCTTCCATAATTCCATCCGTTTCCGCAGTTGTTTATGACGTAGCTTACAAATCCGGAACAGTCAAAGCTTGTGCTTGGGGAAGAGCCTCCCCATACATACGGATAACCGAGATACTTTTCCGCTTCATTCAGCATCCTGCCAAACTGCTGGTCTGTCAGATATTCTCCCGGTACCGCATAATGCTCATACTCCTCAGATACTCCCGGATTGGCATACACGTTATCCCCAAAGATGTCCGGCTTATTTCCTCTTGTTTCAAGAAGGATCATATACCGCTGCATCTGGTCTTCCGTAAGATTTAGGGCATTTACTGCCGCGGAAATACCATGATTGATCAGCGTGGTATTGAGAATGTAATAGTCATATTCCACCTCAACCTGATAGGATTCATAAACCTGATAAGGAACCGAAACCGTATAGGTATAAGACTCCAGTCTTCCGTTTACCATCCGGTACCCGGTTCTTTCTTCATCCCGGTAATATGTCACATAATGCCACCTGGTTTCCGTCCTCGTTCTGGTCTCCACCACTTCCGTCATGGTCAGCGTATACTGGTAATCAAAAATGGTCTGTAACATGGACTGCACCTGGGAAGGGGTGTAATTCTCATAAAGCACCGTAAGCAGTGCCGCCAGTTCAAACGGATTGTGGGAAATCTCCGCAAGGGAATAATTGTACTCATCATATCCCGGATGGTCTGTTTCGATGTTGTCTATGGTTTCCTGCAGATTCGCTTCCAACTCCACATAATCTGCCTCCACCTGCAGAATGTCCGAATCCTCCGCCGTAAAGGTAGTTGCAATTGTGGTAGTGTTCACTCCGCCTGCCATCATGGAACAGGATGATAATGCTCCGGAGATTACCAGAACCACAATCAGAACTACCAAAGCAATCACCAGCAGCATAGGATGGTCCTGTAAAAATTCCCTGATCCATTCTGCAAGTCTTCCCATCAGGTCTTCTGCCTTGTCGGTGAATCTCTTGCCGATACTTCCGATGCCGTTTGCCGCCTCTGCAGCCTGTTTCTTTGCGGCAGCTTCCGCAAATTCTCTCTGCATCAGCTTTTTTCTTGCTGCCTTAACCGTAGCGGACATGGTGCTTTCGCCTGCCTCACCCGCTTCTTTTGCTCCCTTGGCACCCTGTACCGCATCCAGATGTTCATTTCTGGCATGAAGCTTTTTACCATAATTGCTTTTCCTGATATCCCGGGCATAACTCCTTGCCTCTGCACTTCCGGCCATTGCCAGACCGACTGCCTGATCCATGGCTTCTGTTCCCACGTTTTCATCCTCATTCTGGATCCCGGCTTTCCGAATGGATTCTGCCGCAGCCGTCTCCTTGTAGATTCTCTTCCGCCCCTGCTTTTTCATCTTGCGAAGCTTCTTTTCCTCTTCCGGAGTAAGTCTGGTATCCTTTTTCCCATAACGGAGCTTCTTGCGATAACTCTCACCCGCTGAGGTCTCATTTTTCAGCTTATCTGCATGCTTTTTCTGTGTCGTCTTATTCTCCGGCTCCACCCGCTTGTTTTTGGCGGACTTCTCCACCTTCTCCCTGGTATATTTTTCTTCATTCATGCATATCTAACCTTTCCGAAGAAACAGCCGCTTACGCTGACTGCTCCTTCTTTGCTTCTGTTACCTCTGACAATCTGGTTGTCATGATACGGTAAAGTTCCGTATTTGCAGGGAAGCGGTCCACAAATGGCAGAATAACATTGCCATAGAATAAAAGCCCTTCGCCTTCTCCCGAATGTGTTACATACGAAAGCTGGTGAGGGCTGAT
>JAEDOC010000139.1 GCA_016302185.1 Clostridium sp.
ATACTTCGCCAGCAGCTTATTGATTCGTCCGGTCGGATTTAAGAGCTCGCTTAAGGAAGCATCATGATTCAGATTATCAATAATCAGCGCAATATACTTGCTCATATCCACATCGATGTAATACGGTCTGGATAACAGCTCCGGTGTCTGATATACCAGGTTGGTGGTCAGAACACGGTCAATTAAACCGTTGGCATAGTATTCATCAAATTTCTGCAGGCCATTGGTGAACAGACCGAAGGTTGCGCAGACGAATACCTTTCTTGCCTTGCGGCGCTTTAATTCTTTAGCTACATCCAGCATGCTGTCGCCGGAAGAAATCATATCATCAATAATCAGAACGTCCTTGCCCTCTACGCTGGAGCCAAGGAACTCATGGGCAACGATAGGGTTGCGTCCGCCGACAATCTTGGTATAATCACGACGCTTGTAGAACATACCCATATCCAGTCCCAGTACGTTTGCAAAGAAGACAGCACGGCCCATTCCACCCTCATCCGGGCTGATGACCATCATGTGATCGCTGTCAATCTCCAGCTCCTTCTCATTCTTTAAGAGGTACTTAATGAACTGATAGATCGGAGTTACAGTCTCAAAGCCCTTTAACGGAATGGCATTCTGTACCCGGGGATCGTGAGCATCAAAGGTAATAATGTTCTCCACCCCCATCGCCACCAGTTCCTCCAGCGCCAAAGCACAATCCAGAGACTCTCTGCCGGATCTCTTGTGCTGACGGCTCTCATATAAGAACGGCATGATGACATTGACACGCTTTGCCTTACCGCCTACTGCCGCAATAATTCTCTTTAAATCCTGAAAATGATCGTCCGGAGACATGTGATTTACCATGCCGGCCAGGGAATAAGTCAGGCTGTAATTACAAATATCAACTAAAAGATACAGATCATCGCCGCGGACAGAGGCAGAAATGGTGCCCTTTGCCTCACCGGAACCAAATCTCGGATTGGACGCTTCAATAATATAAGAATCCTTCTGATAACCGGAAAACGCGATGGTTGTCTTGTGCTCGCTCTCCCGATCCCGTCTCCATTCCACCAGATAATTGTCAACCTTTTTCCCCAATTCCGCGCATCCCTTTAACGGAATCAGGCCCAGCGGTCCCACCGGGATTGTCTCGATAATCTTCTCTTCGTACAGCATCTCTTTCCTCCAACCTGTCTACTATTCTATTCTTCTCATCATCTACAAGCGCTCTGCAGGCGCACATTCGCTTCTTTTATAACATTATGCCCCAAATAAGTCAAGCAATTCCAGGCTTTCCGCCATTTTTCCGCTTATCAGGAAAAAGCTTCCGCCGTTTTCCACCCGGACTATCAGGCGTTTTTGCTCCGCTCCCTGGCTGCGGCCAGCTTCTTCTGAATCCGGATATCCTCTCCGTAGAGCGGAATCACCCGGTACTGACTCACAATTCGGGACATGACGCGATCGGTAAATTCATCCCGCATCTCATTGACCGGCAGATTTGTGGAAATGATGGTTCCCTTCTTCCGGTTCAGCCGCTCATTAATCACATAAAACAGCTGAGAGGTGGTAAAGGTATTCACCAGCTCTGTTCCCAGATCGTCAATAATCAGAAGATCGCACTCCAGCAGGTACTGGGAGCGATCCCGATCCTCATCCGTGGAATCGTAGGCAAATTTATCCCGGGAAAAAATCTCAAACATCTCCACCGCAGGCAGATACACCACGGAATAACAGCGCTCTATCAGCTCTCTGGCAATACAGTTGCTTAAGAACGTCTTTCCCAGACCGGTTTTTCCGGTAAACAGAATATTATCCTTCTTCTTCTCAAAATTCTCCACGTACTGACGGCAGACTGCCACCACCTGCGTCATATATTCCTTGGCCGTTTTACCGCTCCGCTCATCCACTCTGGTGTCGTCAAAATAGTCATAAGAAAAACGATCGAAATTTTCCCGTTTTAAAATCTCACGGATATTGGACTGGGCGTAGAGAAGATCGATCTCCCGCTGCCGGAAGCAGTGGCACTTCTTCCCGTCCCGATAGCCGGTGTCCCTGCAGTCCGGGCAGGAATACTGCATCGTAAGATAATCCGCCGGATAACCGTAGGCTTCCAGAAGCACCTGCCGTTCCTCCTTCAGATCCGCAATGGTTTTCCTAAGCTTTTCCACCGCTGTTTCGTCGCCGGCCAGGAGCTGTCTGGCACTGCGGACTGCCGCCGAAGCGATCTCCTCATTCATCTCCCGGACCGCGGGAATCTTCTCATAGACTTCCTTCGTCCGCTCGTCCAGTTCATGCTTTTTCTCCAGCTGAATCCGGTTATACACCCGCATAATTGAATCATACTGAGAATTACTGAGTGCCATCACTGCCTCCTGTCTCCTGGTCCGGATTAATCATATTCCAGACCATCTCATCGTAATCATAGCCATGCTCTTCTAAATTGTGGAAACGGTTGGAGGAACGGCTTCCACGCCGGGATCCGCCGCCTGAAACGCCGCGCCCTGTTCCGCTTCGCCCGGAACCCGCCGGACGGGTGCCGTCTCCCGCCTCACCTCCGGCCCCATCCTTTTCCTTCTTTTTCTTATCCAGCGCCGCAATATCGCTGAAGGTGCGAACCCCGGCCTCCTTCCAGTCGCTTAAGATCCGATCCGCATACTGAAAGCTGGGGCTGTGAATCGCCCGGATAGTCCGGCTGCAGGCCTCCACCACAATCTCCCGGGTAAAGCCATACTGGCGGAACCATTTCTCCATCAGGGCATATTCCGAATCTGCCGGATTCCGTCCCGTTAAGCCCATGGCCTTCATCACCGCAAAGGATTCCTTCGAAAAGCCCCGGGAATAAGTTCTGGCCTCTTCCACCGTGGTAATCTTTTTCTCATGCCAGTTCAGCGCCACTTTCTCCGCGTAACGCAGACTGAAATGATTATTCTGGGCACAATATTCCATCAGATACTCCAGAAGATCCGGCTCCATCTTCAGATTGGAATACAGATTCGCCAGAATCTGGCAGTCCGTCGCCGTCATCTTCCCCGCCTTATTTAAATACTGTTCCGTGATAAATATCAGCTGCTTAAAGGTTTCATCATTCTCCAGCTTCGTCATATCCAGGCAGCGTGACGCCGCCGTCTCCTGCACAGCCCGGCTCCCGCTCTCGCTCTGCCGCTGCGTCTGCGCAGCCTTCCGCACATCCGCTTCCAGCACTCCGGCCTGCTGCCAGTAGGCCAGAGCCCGGCGCACATCCGCCTCCGTATACTGCAGCGCCTCCGCCACTGCCTCCATGGTTACCTTCTCCTCCCCATGGCGCAGAAGGTAGAGATACACCTTCACATATTCCCCGCTGGCCCCCGCCAGATACCGGTCGATAAATTCATTTGAAACCACTGTTACACCGGCCGTCAGCCGGTTTTTATATCCCAGACTCATCCCTGCTCATTCCTGTTCTGTCCACACATTTGCATTCACATACATTCTCTTTTCTCATCATAACACAGGTTTTTCCAAAAGAAAATAGGACGGTTTATCCACAAAACCGATTGTGGATACTGTGGATAATGTGGAAACCATCCTGTCCTTTTTTACCGAATCGTGGAGAAATCCGTCGAATCCGTTGATATTCCTGACTTTTTATCCACTATCTCCAACCGAATCCAGGGCATAAAAAATCCACATAGCTTATTTACATAAAATGTTGAAAACTATGTGGATAATGTGGATAACTACCGGGAAAGCAGGTTTTCCCCAACTTTTACAATATCTCCGGCGCCCATAGTTATCAACAAATCACCCGGGATACAGTGTTCCAAAATAAATTTTTCAATTTCAGGAAATGTGGGCAGATACCAGGCCTTGACACCCTCCTTCTGCAGCAGCTTTACAATATCTTCCGAGCTGACGCCCAGGGTATCGGTCTCCCTGGCTGCGTAGATATCCGCCAGCACCACACAGTCGGCCAGAGACAGCGCCCCGGCAAAGCCGGAAAGGAACGCTTTGGTTCTGCTGTAGGTATGGGGCTGGAACACACACCAGATCCGGTTGTGAGGATAATTGCGGGCTGCGGTCAGCGTCGCCTCAATCTCCTGGGGATGATGGGCATAATCATCAATGATGGTAACTCCATTGATAACACCCTTCTTCTCAAAACGGCGTTCCGTTCCCGTAAAGGAAGCTAAGCCCTTCGAAATCACCTCATAAGAAAGACCGTTCTCCACCGATACTGCCACGGCGGCCAGCGCATTATATACATTATGCTCTCCCTGCACGCCCAGCGTCAGACGTCCCTTCTTCTCCCCCCGCACCACCAGGTCAAAGGAAGGTCTTGCATATTCATCGTATGTAATATTTTCCGCTGTATAATCATTCTCTGCGCCATGGCCGAAGGTAATGACACGGCCCTTCACCCCGGCTGTGATTTCTGCATGGTTCTCAATATCCCCATTGATAATCACCGCCCCGTTCTCCGGCACCTTTTCCGCAAACAGACGGAAGGAATTGCGGATATCGTGGATATCCTTGAAGAAATCCAGATGATCTTCTTCAATATTCAAAATCACCGCCATGGTCGGATAGAAGGACAGGAAGCTGTTGGTATACTCACAGGCCTCTGTCACGAAGAATTCCGGTCCGCCCACACGGATATTGCCGCCGATGGAATGCAGAATCCCGCCCACGGAAATCGTGGGATCTGTCTCTGCCTGTAAGAAAATCTCTGTCACCATGGAGGTCGTTGTGGTCTTTCCGTGAGTTCCGGCAATGGCAATGGCGTTCTTATAATTCTTCATCATCTGTCCCAGAAGCTCCGCCCGGGTCAGCAGCGGAATGTTTCTGCGCTGTACCTCCAGAAGCTCCGGATTGTCCGGATGAATCGCCGCGGTATAGACCACCGCGTCAATTCCGTCATGAATATTCTCTGCCTTCTGACCATAGTACACCGTCGCACCGCGGCTCTCCAAGTGAGCCGTCAATTCCGAGCGATGGGCATCGGAACCGGACACCGTAAATCCCTCATCCATCAGGATCTCCGCCAGTCCACTCATACTGATACCGCCGATTCCGATAAAATGGATCCTCTGCGGTTCCTTAAAATCAATCTGATACATATATGTTCCACCTTTGTTATTTCATGATTAAATTCATTTCTGTAATCTCCCTCTAATTTAACTTCTTTTTGCTGCAAATGTCAATGTTTTATCAGCGATTACTGACGGATAAAAAGAAAAGGAAATGTCCTGTGCAAAGAACATTTCCCTCTTTTTTATGAATCTTTTCTCAACCAAACGTTACGCGTGCATCCGTCCCGCCGGGCATTTTCCAAAAATCATGCCTTTATGGCGCTCCAGAGCTGCCATTAACAGATTTCCCAGCACTCCGATCGCCAGAATCTCACCGATTCCCACGGTCAGCATCGCAAAGGGTATCAGATCCGTGGAGCCGTAG
>JAEDOC010000140.1 GCA_016302185.1 Clostridium sp.
AGAGACAAAAATAAATCCCCGGGAAAGCCCATAAATACAGGCTTTTCCGAGGATTTGACTTCTATTCAAACTCAATCGTTGCCGGCGGCTTCCCGGTACAGTCATACAGCACGCGGTTGACGCCCTTCACTTCGTTCACGATCCGGCTGGTTACTTTACTCAGCACCTCCCACGGAAGCTGTGCGGCTTCTGCGGTCATGAAATCGGAGGTTAAGACTGCTCTTAATGCAATCGCATAGTCATAGGTTCTGACATCACCCATGCAGCCTACGGATCTCATGTTAGTGATTGCGGCGAAATACTGGCCTAAGTCTTTTGCAATGCCTGCCTTGGCAATCTCCTCACGGTAGATGGCATCTGCCTCCTGCACGATGCGTACCTTCTCCGGGGTCACCTCACCGATGATACGAACACCCAGTCCCGGGCCCGGGAACGGCTGACGGTATACCAGTTTCTCCGGAATTCCTAATTCAAGACCGGCTTTTCTTACCTCGTCCTTGAAGAGCATACGCAGCGGCTCGATGATCTCTTTGAACTCCACATGTTCCGGAAGTCCGCCCACATTGTGGTGAGACTTAATCACTGCGGATTTGCCAAGACCGGATTCAATTACATCCGGATAAATGGTTCCCTGTACGAAGAAATCTACGGCACCAATCTTTTTCGCCTCTTCCTCGAAGACGCGGATGAATTCCTCACCGATAATCTTACGCTTGCGCTCCGGCTCCGTAACACCGGCCAGCTTCTTGTAGAAGCGCTCCTGTGCATTGACACGGATAAAGTTTAATTTGTACGGGCCGTTTGGTCCGAATACTTCCTCAACCTCATCGCCCTCATCCTTACGAAGCAGACCGTGATCCACAAACACGCAGGTCAGCTGGTCACCGATAGCTTTTGCCATCATAACGCCTGCAACGGAAGAATCCACGCCGCCGGACAGTGCCAGCAGGGCACGACCGTTACCAACCTTCTCACGGATCGCTTTGATGGAATTCTCTACGAACGCATCCATCTTCCAGTCGCCGGAGCAATGGCAGATATTGTATACGAAATTGGAAAGCATCTTGGTACCTTCCACGGTGTGCAGAACCTCCGGATGGGCCTGAATTCCGTACCATCCCTTCTCTTCGTTCTCCATGCCTGCAATCGGGCAGACAGGTGTGTGGCTGGTTACCCGAAAACCTTCCGGCATCTCAGCAATATAATCGGTGTGGCTCATCCAGCAGATGGTCTTCGGAGATACATCGGCATACAGCTTGGAGGTGGGATCCACCTCAACCTCTGTCTTGCCGTACTCGCTGACCGGAGCAGTCGCTACCTTTCCGCCCAGTAAATATGCCATCAGCTGAGCGCCGTAGCAGATACCTAACACGGGAATACCCAGGTCAAAGATTTCCTTTGAGCATCTTGGAGAATCTTCTTTGTAAACGCTGTTGGGACCGCCGGTAAAAATAATTCCCTTGGGGTTCATCTTCTTAATCTCTTCCAGCGGCATGCTGTAGGGATGTACTTCGCAATATACGTTGCATTCTCTTACTCTTCTGGCAATCAGCTGATTATACTGGCCGCCAAAGTCCAGTACAATAATCATTTCCTTTTCCACGAGTATTCCTCCTATATTCTATTTCTGTGTTCTTCAAATCAATACACTATTATAAAATACGACAAAAAGATTGACAAGATTTTTTCTGCAAAAAATAACGTTTTTTTCTGTTCTTTTCACACCGCAGACAGCCTAGCGTTTCCAATCCTCCAGATATTTTTTCACATACTGGCCTGTATAGGAATCCGGGCAGGCCGCTACCTCCTCCGGCGTTCCCTTTGCGATGATCGTACCGCCCCGGTCTCCGCCCTCAGGTCCCACATCGATGATATAATCTGCTGTTTTGATCACATCCAGGTTATGCTCAATGACAATCACCGTATTCCCGCCATCCGACAGACGCCGCAAAATTTCGATTAATTTATGAACATCGGCAAAATGCAGGCCGGTGGTGGGCTCATCCAGAATATACACGGTCTTTCCGGTTCCCCGCTTGCTCAACTCGGTTGCCAGCTTGATTCGCTGCGCCTCACCGCCGGACAGCTCTGTGGATGGCTGACCAAGACGGATGTAGGACAGTCCCACATCGTACAGGGTCTCAATCTTCCGATGAATCGACGGAATATTCTCAAAGAATTTCATCGCCTCTTCCACGGTCATATTCAGCACATCGTAAATGCTCTTTCCCTTATATTTTACCTCCAGGGTCTCCCGGTTGTACCTCTTGCCGCCGCAGACTTCACATGGCACATAGATATCCGGCAGGAAATGCATCTCAATCTTGATAATACCGTCACCGGAACAGGCCTCACACCGGCCTCCCTTCACATTGAAGCTGAAACGCCCCTTATTGTAACCCCTGGCCTTGGCATCGGGAGAAGCGGCAAACAAATCACGAATCAGGTCAAAGGCTCCCGTATAGGTAGCCGGATTGGATCGGGGCGTTCTTCCGATAGGCGACTGGTCGATGGCAATTACCTTGTCCAACTGCTCAATCCCTTCTATCGTCTTATGTTTTCCGGGAATCGTATGGGCCCGATTCAGCTTTTTTGCCAGTGTCTTATAGAGAATCTCATTTACCAGCGAGCTCTTTCCCGATCCGGACACACCGGTGACGCAGGTCATCACACCCAGCGGAAAATCCACGTCAATATTTTTTAAGTTATTCTCCGCCGCGCCCCGCACCGTCAGCCAGCCGGTGGGTTTTCTCCGCTCTGACGGCACCGGAATCTTCTTCCGGCCGCTTAAATAAGCACCGGTAATTGACTCCTCACATTTCATAATCTCTTCCGCCGTGCCCACAGCCACCACTTTTCCACCATGTTCACCGGCACCGGGACCGATATCCACAATACAGTCGGCGGCACGCATGGTATCCTCGTCATGCTCCACCACCAGAACCGAGTTTCCCAGATCCCGCAGATGCATCAGGGTCTGAAGCAGCTTGTCATTATCCCGCTGGTGCAGGCCGATACTGGGCTCATCCAGAATATAAGCCACTCCCACCAGACCGGAACCAATCTGCGTCGCCAGGCGGATTCTCTGCGCCTCACCGCCGGACAGGGTTCCGGTGGCACGGGACAGGGATAAATATTCCAGTCCCACATTGATTAAAAAGGAAACTCTCGCACGAATCTCCTTCAAAATCGGCGCGCCGATGGCTTCCTGCATCGGTGTCAGAGACAGTGCGTCAATAAACTCACGGAATTTCACAATAGACATATCCGTGGCCTCAAAAATATTCTTCCCGCCGATGGTCACTGCCAGAGATTCCTTCTTCAGTCTCTGGCCGCCGCAGGCCTTACAGGGAGTAATCCGCATAAACATCTCATACTCCGCCTTCATGGTTTCGGAAAAGGTTTCCCGGTATTTCCGATTCATATTCTGAATGAGTCCCTCAAAGGCCACATCATAGACACCCTCGCCCCGCTGACCCTTATAATGAACTTTTACTGATTTTCCATCCGTTCCGTGAAGGAGAATATCATGGATTTCCTTCGGATATTCCTCAAAGGGAGTATCCAGGCTGAAATGATATTCTTTTGCCAATGCTTCCAGAATACATCCGGCAAAACTGGATTTATCTGTACAGGACTGCCAGCCCTTCACGGCAAGCGCACCCTGATTGATACTGAGACTCTTATCCGGAATCATCAGATCCTCATCAAATTCCATCTTATAGCCCAGACCGAAGCACTCCGGGCAGGCACCAAAGGGATTGTTAAAGGAAAAGCTCCTCGGCTCCACCTCATCCACACTGACGCCGCAGTCGGGACAAGAGAAATTCTGGCTTAAGGTCAGCGGCTCCTGACCGAAGATGTCCACCATCATCAGCCCGCCGGTCAGCCCCATTACCGTCTCAATAGAATCCGACAGACGTTTCTCGATGCCCTCTTTTACCACAATTCGATCCACCACAATCTCAATATTGTGCTTGATATTCTTATCCAGAGTGATATTTTCCGTCAGCTCATAGAGATTTCCATCAATCCGCACACGGACATAGCCGCTCTTCTTCGCCTGCTCCAGCACCTTCTCATGACGGCCCTTCCGTCCCCGCACCACCGGTGCCAGAAGCTGAATCCGGCTCCGCTCCGGCAGCGCCATGATCTGATCCACCATCTGATCCACCGTCTGGCGGCGAATCTCCCTGCCGCACTTGGGGCAGTGAGGGATACCAATCCGCGCATACAGAAGACGCATATAATCATAAATCTCTGTCACCGTGCCCACCGTGGAACGGGGATTGCGGTTGGTTGATTTCTGATCAATGGAAATCGCCGGTGAAAGTCCCTCGATACTCTCCACATCCGGTTTCTCCATCTGCCCTAAAAACTGTCTCGCATAAGAAGAAAGCGACTCCATATAGCGCCGCTGTCCTTCCGCATAAATTGTATCAAAAGCCAGAGAAGACTTGCCGGAACCGGAAAGTCCGGTCAGTACCACCAGCTCATTTCTCGGAATATCCAGAGAAATATTTTTTAAGTTGTGCTCATTGGCACCACGTATCTTGATATACTGTTTTCCCATTACTGTCTGCTCCTGTCGTATCAAGTGAAAATACCGAAAAACTTTCATCAGGTATTTTGTTTACATATCATTACGTACATATCATTCGCTTTCTCAGTATATCATATCCCAACCTCATTTGCAAACGTTTGTTCGCTTCCTCTGGATATCTCTACGCCCCGTAGGTTGTCCCATTTTCCTTCTCGTGATACTCTATCTATTGTAAGCCGTCTTTACCAGACAAACAGATATAGTTCAACAAACCAAAATTAATCATGACAGAAAGAAGGAACAACCATGAATCACTATATCACAGGCACTACCATCCGGACACTGAGGGAACAGAAACATATCACTCAGGCTGAACTTGCCAATCAGATCGGCGTCAGCGACAAAACCATCTCTAAATGGGAAACCGGCCGCGGTCTTCCCGACATTACACTCATCGAACCGCTGGCAAAGGCACTGCAGATTTCGGTCATGGAGCTGCTGACCGGAGATTACGTAACCAACCGGAATATCTCCGCCAACATGCTCCGCTCCCGGTTTTATGTCTGCCCCGTCTGCGGAAACATCATTCACACCACCGGCGAGGCTGTCGTCAGCTGCTGCGGGATCACTCTTCCGGTGCTGGAGGCTGAGGAGGAGAAACGGGAAAAACCATCAGATACAAAAGAGGAATCTCCCCTGCGCCATCCGACGCCGGAAGATCCCTCTCATCATATTCATATAGAACGTGTAGAAGATGAATACTGTGTAACCGTCTCACACGAAATGACACGGGAGCACTATATCTCCTTTCTGGCCTATGTAACCTCAGATCAGTTTCAGATGA
>JAEDOC010000141.1 GCA_016302185.1 Clostridium sp.
TCTAATTAATCATACAAGGAAGTTATGACAATTGTAAGCCCCGCAAAAATGAAACTGATAGAAATAACAGGCAACGCATATTTTCCAATAGTGACTATGGCAGATTCTGTCGAGAATATCTGTATGAGTTTTTCGGGAAACATAAAAAATATTCCTGTTGCTACTGCCATAATACTGACAGAAAACATCAAAGACCATTTTAAAAGTTCCCTGTTTCTGCGATTATTGCCTGCTCCATAGTGATAGCTGAATAATGGCAATAATACCTGTTGAAATCCAAGCAGCGGGATAAAAAAGAATGACTGTATTTTGTAATATATTCCTAATACGGTCACGGCATCCTCTGTAAAAAGATTCAGGATCATATTCAAGACTACAATATATGTTCCGGATTGATAGAACTGTAATCACCATCCGGCAATTTTACATATTCTCTGTATTTTCTAAGTTCATTTGCTAAAAATCTCTCCGTATCCAGAAAATATCCATATTTTCTTCGCACAAACGAAGCATTGGCCTGTGTCGTCAATATCACAAACCGATCCCCAGTTTCAAAATGATTCCATATTCCTGCCATATAGAGCACCGGCGAATCTTTCCTGCAGAAGGTTGCCTTCTCTTTTGCCTTGTTCCACTCATAAAAATGTGCCGCCGGGATAATACAGCGGCGATGGCGTACACTGTCCCGAAATGAGATCCTCTCCAGTGCTGATTCCGCCCTTGCATTGATCAGAAGGCCTTTCCTTCCAGGCTGGGGGAATCCCCACTGCATCCGGTCCGCAGTCAGTCGCGGATATTTTCCTGTCAGCACAACTGCCGGTTCCGACGGACGAACATCGCCCGCTTCCAATGCAAGCTTCCGATCCAAATCCCGTATTACCTCTTGAATCTCTTTTGCTGTATCCTCATCCACATAATAACGCCCGCACATTTCCAATTCCTCCGGCTTCCAATATAATCAATCCTTCTGTTTACCAGCTCATCAAAATCTAATCTGATACTAACACAGGAAGAACGAACTTACAATCCGTTCCTCATCATCCCCCTTAAAATCGGTTCCAATACAATTCTTCGCAGGATGAGACGAGTGACGGTTCTGACTCGTCGGTAATATAAAAACTGACCGATGCGAAGATGCTTAGAGGGAGGAGTGATCCTCCCTTTTTTACCGGAGAAACCCATGACGGAGTACAAATATCGAATTTCAAAATTGACAAACAAGTTCTATCTTGATCACCCTGATCCCCCTTACCGGGAAATACTAAAGAAACACAATCGACCTTATAATTGTCTGCTCATTCAAACTCATTCTGATTCTTATATCTGCATTCAACACAACAAAGGGGCACCCGCTGACAGGATACCTTCCTGCCATTGGATGCCCCCGTTTGAGGGTATATGATAAATGAATGTACGCTATTTTGATATTTCCCTGGTTGCCTCTTTCAGCCAGGTTCTCTCCTCTTCTGTTACATACGGAGAAATCTTCCGGTAAACCTCCGCGTGATACTCATTTAACCGTTTGATGTCATGCTCATCCATGAATCTGGTGTCGATGGCATCCAGATCAATGGGGGCCCAGGTTAAGAATTCAAAACGCAGGAACTGACCGTACTGGTTTTTCTCGTCCGGCACGCAGAGAATCAGGTTCTCGGTTCTGGTTCCGAATTTTCCTTCAAAATACAGTCCCGGTTCATCGGAGCAGATCATGCCCGGCTCGATCACCGCACTGTCCTGGCGCTCGGGTACAATCTTCCAGCGAAGACCGTTTGGACGCTCATGAACGCTTAATAAGTATCCGACGCCATGGCCGGTTCCGTGATTGAAGTCCAACCCTCTCTGCCAGAAGGCTTCCCGGATGGTGTAGTCCAGATTCAGTCCGCGGCAGCCATGAAGGAATTTCATGGTCCCCGCCTTCAGCATGCTCATGGCCACAATGGTAAAATATTCCTTCTCCTCATCCGTCACCGGTCCCAGGGCATAGGTTCTGGTGATATCCGTGGTGCCCTCATAGTAGTGTCCGCCGGAATCCACCAGCAGAAGACCTTCCGGATGCAGCTCCTTACACACCTCATCACTGGGATGATAATGGCACATGGCAGCATTTTCTTTATACGCCGCGATGGTGACAAAGCTGGGGCCCAGGTAACCTCCCTGCTCCGCCCGCAGCGCCTCAATCTTCCGGGCCGCTGTCATCTCGGTCATCTCACAGGTTCCGACGGTATGCTTCAGCCAGTACATGAATTTTGTAACGGCGATACCATCCTTCAAGTGGGCCTTGCGCATATTTTCAATCTCTGTTTCGTTCTTCACCACTTTTGCCACGGCACAGGGATTCATCTCTGCAGATATAATCTGACAGCTGGTGTGAATGCTCTCACATACCAGGAAGCTGGCCTTTTTCCGTTCCAGAAGAATCACTGTATCCCGGAGTGCGGCTACATCGCCGTAAAAGGTCTCATAGGGTTTTACCTCTACCCGGTTTTCCGCTAAATATGTTTTCACCTCTTCCGAAAGCGCTGCCGTCTGCACATACAGTGTCACTGTATCCAGTCCCACCAGTGCATCAGCTAAGAACACGGGATTGTTGACAATATCGCCGCCCCGCAGGTTAAACAGCCAGGCAATCTCATCCAGAGCGGTCATCACATGAAGCTGTGCTCCCTGCGCCTTCATGGCAGTTCTTAAATCCTCCAGCTTTTCTCCAAAGGATTTTCCCGCATAGCATTCCTCTAATTTCCAGATGGGTGCACAGGATAATGCGGGACGATCCGTCCATATCTCTCCCACCAGATCTTTTCCGCAGACCAGAGCAGCCTTCTTCTCCGCCACTGCTTCCAGAAGGGCACGGCCAGTTTCATCATTTACCACTCTGCCGTCAAAGCCAAGACGACCTTCCACCGGCAGCCGATCCTTTAAAAACTCCTCCACCGTCGGCACGCCCGGATTCCCCATCCGGAACAGCGTCACACAGGAGCCGGCCAGCTGGCTTTCCGCCTGAACAAAATACCGCCCGTCAGTCCACAGGCCTGCCTCTTCCATGGTTACCACTGCAGTTCCTGCCGTACCGGAGAAGCCGGTCAGAAACTGGCGGCATTTAAAATGCTCTCCCACATACTCTGACTCATGAAAATCGGAGGTGGGCACCAGATAGGCGTCCATCTCCTCTCTTCTCATCAGCGCACGAAGAGCTTCGATCTTTTCGTTTGTCTGATTCACTATGATACCTCTTTCTTTTCTAACAACAGAGCTGCGTTTATGACAGGAACATACCAACGCCCGGTCCCAGCGGAAGCTTGAACACGATCCAGAGAATCAACAGGATACTCCATCCAATCAGGAAGCAAACGCTGTACGGAAGCATGGTAGATACCAGGGTACCGATTCCCGCATCCTTGTCATATTTCTTCATGAATACGATAATCATTGCAAAATAGGACATCATCGGAGTAATAACGTTGGTACAGGAATCACCGATACGGTAAGCAACCTGTGCAAACTCCGGGGTATAGCCCAGCAGCATAAACATCGGAACAAATACCGGGGCAATCAGCGCCCATTTTGCAGAAGCAGAACCCATAAACAGGTTGATAAATGCAGCAAACAAAACGAACAGAATCATCATCGGAATGGTTCCGATACCGGAATTGCTGAAGAATTCCGCACCCTTTAATGCAATAATCGTACCAAGCTTTGTGTATCCAAAATAATTAATAAACTGCGCTGCCACGAAGGTCAGGGCAATATAAGAGCTCATGCTTGCCATGGCGCGTCCCATAGCGGTACAGACATCCTTCTCCCCGTGATATTTTCCGGTCATTTTACCGTAAACCACAGACGGAATAAAAAATACTGCGGTAATAATCGGGATAATACCCTCCATCAGAGGAGAATTGCCCAGAAGAGTGCCGTCCTCTGCACGCATCACAGAATTTGCCGGAAGGCTGAATGCCGCAATGGCCAGAATCAGTACCAGCATCGTGAGGCCTGCTGCCTTCAGTGCCTTCTTCTCTTCAGCCGTTACCTTGTACTCTGCCATCTCGTCCGCAGCGGATTCCCCGTGATATTCACCAAAACGAGGCGCAACCACCTTCTCGGTAATAATGGTTCCCAGGAAGGTAATCAGGAAGGTGGACACCATCATAAAATACCAGTTGCCGGTAGGCTCAACCACATAGGTCGGGTCAACCATCTTTACCGCCTCATTGGTAATACCGCACAGAAGCGGATCCAGGGTACCAATCAGTAAGTTTGCGGAGAAACCGCCGGAAACGCCGGCAAAGGCTGCTGCCATACCCACAACCGGATGACGGCCGTAAGCCATAAACATCAGCGCCGCAATGGGAATTAAAACAATATATCCAACGGCATCCGCCAGGTTCGACATAACTCCGAGGAACACCACCATCGGTGTGATAAGCTTTGCCGGAGTCACTGCTACCGCACCCTTTAAGGCGCCGCCGATCAGGCCGCTGTCCTCTAAAAGTCCGATACCAAACATCGCTACCAGCACAACGCCCAGAGGAGCGAAGCCGGTAAAGTTGGAAATTGCGTGTGTAATCATATACACAAAGCCTTCCCCGTTCAGTAAGCTGACTGCATTTACCGTCTGTACTTCCACAATTCCTTTACTTCTGTTTACCAGCTCACCCGTGGCAGATACACCCAGCATCTCACAGACTGCAGACAGAAGAATGACTCCCAGAACCAGAATCGCAAAGATGGAAATCGGATGCGGAAGCTTATTGCCCACACGCTCAATTCCATTCAGCCAGCGGTTCAGAAGTGACGGTTTTCCATTTTCTTTTGTGTTACCCATAACCCTTTCCCTCCATGGAAGAAATGTTTTTCACACTTCCCCTTTCTATCGTTTTTCTTTACTTTTACGTATAAGTTCCGAAAAATTAATATGCACTTTCTATTTTTTAATTTTCCCATGAAAATGCATTTCTATTCGTTACTTAAACGTATAAGTTTTTGTATTCATTAGATTATCACAAATACCTCAGTTTTTCAAGGGATTTTTCAGCAAAATCATAAGATTGTTACTTTTTACAGAATTTCTCTTTACTTTTTTGGAGAGATTTAATAAACTCTTAGGAAAGAGGTAGAAATGAATGAAGAAAACTGTAACGGCAAAGGATATTGCCCGGTTGTGCGGGGTTTCTCAGGCCACCGTATCTTATATTATTAATAATCGAACGGATCA
>JAEDOC010000142.1 GCA_016302185.1 Clostridium sp.
GGTCCCGATGGAAATCAGATCCTCCACTCCCACACTGGTATTGTCGAATTTTTTGGCAATATAGACGACCAGACGCAGATTGTGCTCGATCAGCCGGGAACGGGCCTGCTCCTCCCGTTCGGTTCCCAGATCTTTTAGTACTTCCGCTTCCTCTTTACTGCTCAAAGGAGCGGGAAGAATATCCGCACCTCCGATGTAATGAATCTCGCCCTCTCTCGGAAGCAGTACAGATGAAAAGGACGGCACCATTTTAAAACGGAACTGTCCCGGAACTGCCAGCTTTATCACCATATATGTCTCCTCCTTCTGCGGCTGCTCTTCATTCTAACGTCCACAGCTTCTCGTTCAGCAGCATCTGGTAGGAATCATTCTGCGACAGTGGTTGTTGAGATATGGCTATGTATGGATGTTCAATTCGTTTTCTCCACCCGTCCATCTGAATCTCCATCCGATCTCCCCGAACCGCATACAGAAGCCCGTCTTCCTCCCCTACTGTCCGGAAAGGAATACAGAAGACACCGGCGGCACCATCATATAAGCCCTCCGCCGCTTCTCCCCACAGAACACTGACCGGTTTTCCCGATATCGGCTCCGTCAGATGATTGCCCGTATCCAGAAGGGCAGTTACCGTTCTCTTCTTCTCTCCGAAGTAGAGATCCACCGCATAGAGGTGGCCGTTTCTCACCGCCTGACATGACATCTGTTTCCAGAGAAAACAGGAACCTCCCACACTGAGAAGTCCGGCTGTCCCAAAACCCCAAACGGAAAAAAAAACGTCCAGAGGACGCAGAAGCTCCATCATCCCCGCAGCCATCGCAGACGAAAGATATAAACCACCCAGCGCCCGGAAAAGCTCCACCAGACTTCTCAGCCGGAAAGCCAGTAAAACCATCACAAGGCTCATTCCGATACTTCCCAGAGCTGCAGAAAGAAAAAAAACAGGCAGCGGAACAATCATGACTGCCAGTGCAAAAAGTGCCCCTGCCATGCTGGCAGTAAACAAGCCCCCCTTCCGCACCTCCAGCTTCATCATTCTTCTTACCGCCGCAAGCAACAGAAAATCCATTGTAAAATTGTTTACCAACACCACATCCGCATATAATTCGTATGTCACAGAATCATTTCTCACCTCACCGTCTGACCTTTGTTATTTTACCCGATCCTGCCTGTTTTTTTTGTCAAACGCAGGGAGAAAATTCCATTTTTTCATCGTCAAATTCCGTCAAAAAAGGCCATGATGCATTCACATCATGGCCTTCTCATGGCAATTCTCTTCTTATTTTTTATTCTTTAAGAAATCCGGAATGTTGATCTGCGTTTCCCGCTGCATCGGACGGAACGGCTGCGGTGCCGGCTGGGACTGCGGCTGTGCGGCCGGCTTCTGCGGAGCCGGTGCGGCTGCGGACGGAGCACGGTACGTCGGTGCCTTGTAGGCCGGTGCGGAAGTTGCGGCTGCTTCTCTGCCGGCACCCTGCGGTGCATACTGGCCATAGGCCGGAGCTGCCGTCTTCGGCTGGAAGGAAGTCTTAAACTCAGTCATCGCCTTCGCTACCGGAGTTGCCGCGCTATTCTTGGAATCCAGTCCGGTTGCGATTACGGTAATGCTTGCCTCATCCTGCGCATTCTCATCATACATCGCACCAAAAATGATATTAGCATCATCACCGGCCAGCTCCTGTACATAGGTTGCGGCATCATTTGCCTCGATCAGACTGATATCACCGGAAATATTGATAATCACATGGCTTGCGCCCTCGATGGTAGTCTCAAGCAACGGACTGGATACCGCCTGCTTTACTGCCTCAATGGCCTTATCGTCGCCCTTGGCATGTCCGATACCGATATGAGCGATGCCCTTATCGATCATAACCGTCTGAACATCCGCAAAGTCAAGGTTGATCAGGCCCGGAACATTAATCAGATCGGTAATTCCCTGCACCGCCTGCTGAAGCACCTCATCCGCCTTCTTTAACGCATCCGGCATGGTGGTACGGCGATCCACGATCTCCAGCAGCTTATCATTGGGGATAACAATCAGAGTATCTACGTTAGCCTTTAAATTCTCAATACCTGCCAAAGCATTATTCATACGTGCTTTCGCTTCAAAACGGAACGGCTTGGTAACCACACCAACCGTCAGAATACCCATATCCTTGGCGATTCTTGCGATGACAGGAGCTGCACCGGTACCGGTACCGCCGCCCATACCGCAGGTAACAAATACCATATCCGCACCCTTTAACGCCTGGGAAATCTCTTCCTGGCTCTCCTCTGCCGCCTTCTCACCGATCTCCGGTTTGGCGCCTGCGCCAAGTCCCTTGGTCAGCTTCTCACCAATCTGCATTGCAGTGGATGCCTTGCAGAACTGCAGGGCCTGTTTATCGGTATTGATCCCGATGAACTCAACGCCTGCAATATTCTCTTCAATCATACGGTTTACCGCGTTATTACCGGCACCGCCGACACCAACAACTATAATTCTGGCAGAATTCTCTGACTCATTTATCTTAATCTCTAACAAGATACTTCCTCCTTCACTATCCCTATCACTTCATCATTTAGAATAATAACTAGCCTAACTTATACTATATTTGATCTCAGGCAAAAAATCAATCTCTAATTTCAATAAAAATGTATTTTATTCCGTGCCTTCCCTGTCTTTTTTCTGCTCGAACCGGTACATGGGGTTGGAATTAGAATCATCATAGGTATCCAGATACAAAGTTCCCTCCAGTTCCGGATAGTCCCTCAAAATATCCTTCAGTTCCGACAATTTTCCGTTCATATTGCTGTTATCTCCCAGTTCCACGCTCAGTCCGCCCATACGCAGCGTAGCCTCCCGGCTCTCGGAAAAACGAATCTCATCCGCAGAAATCTCGTTTACCGCCAGCACCTGGGTCAGATTCAGAATCTCATCAAAAATCCGGCTGTCCTCCACCGGCAGCGGCCGGTGAAGAACGATATGTCCGAAGCTCAGTCCCGTGATTTTCGGAATTCCCGGAAGGGCCTCACTGGTACTCTCCACAATAATTCCGTCCTTATCAAAATACATCATACTGTTCATATAGGAAACATAGCCGACCACACTTTTTTCATAGACAATAATCTCCACCTTCACAGGGCTGCGGAATACTATTTTATAGTCTTCCACAAAAGGGATGGACTTATGAGGACGAAACCGGTACTGAAGATAACAGAAAACGGAATTTCTGCTGATTTTTGTATCAAAAACCGTTTTCTCAATCTCCTCCGCCGTATATTTCGCGTTGCCGCTTACCTCAACCGTCTGAATCCGCACGAACGCAAGCATCACACTAAGCAGCACAGCCACCAGAAGAATTCCGGCAGCCAGGAACGTTCCGTTACTGCTTTTCCGTCTTGATCGTATCATCCTCTTCTCTCCTTTGTTCTCCGGTTTCTTCCCTGCGTATTTCGGCACCAATGTCAGACAAATCGCGTACAATATCCTCATAACCCCGATCAATATGCTCGCAATCCCGGATGACCGTAGTTCCTTCTGCCTTCAGTGCGGCTGCTGCCAGCGCCGCCCCGCCCCGCAGGTCCTGTGCTGTTACGGCAGCCCCCCGCAGCTTTTTCTGTCCATGAATCCGGGCCAGATTTCCCTCCGTTTCAACAAGGGCGCCCAGCTTCTTCAGTTCCCCGGCGGTCCGGAAGCGGTTTTCAAAAACTGTTTCCTCCAGACAGCTTTCTCCCTCAGAAAGACTCATCAGTACCATCATCGACGACTGCAGATCCGTGGGAAATTCCGGAAACGGCCCTGTTTTTACCGAAATACCGGAAAGACGTTCTCTGCGGCATAAATAGAAGAAATCCGGTTCTGCATAGAGTCCCGCTCCCATCCGGCGCAGCACCTCCGTCAGCGCCTGCAGCTCGCCGGTTTTCATACCGGTCAGAATCACCTCTCCGCCGGCCCCGGCAGCCGCCAGAAGATAAGTTCCCGCCACGATCCGATCTCCATGCACCGAATATTCACAGTCATGCAGCGGCAGACCTCCCTCAATGGTAATCACCGGACTTCCACCGCCCCGCACCGACGCGCCCATAGCATTTAAGAAGCCGCACAGCTGCCCAATCTCCGGTTCTCTGGCAGCCCCGCTGATTACCGTAGTTCCCTCTGCCTTCACTGCGGCCAGAAGCGCATTCTCCGTAGCTCCCACACTGGGATAGGGAAAATTGATTCTTGCTCCTTTTAGTCCCGTACACCGGGCTGACAGAGGCTTATCCTCCCCCGCTCTGACAATCTCGGCCCCCATCTGTTCCAGCGCCATAAGATGAAGATCGATTGGCCTTTTTCCGATCCGGCAGCCCCCGGGATCATAAACGGCCGCCTCCCGGCATCGTCCCAGAAGCGGCCCAAGAAGCATGATGGAGGATCGCATCTGCTCCATCTCTTTCTT
Organism: Clostridium sp.; assembly: GCA_016302185.1. Classification (GTDB taxonomy): domain Bacteria; phylum Bacillota; class Clostridia; order Lachnospirales; family Lachnospiraceae; genus Otoolea. The sequence goes on from JAEDOC010000142.1 coordinate 4,419, forward strand.
CGATATGGCACAGCCGGACAGCCCCTTTGAATCGATCTCCAACCGGTGCCCCCGCAGATGGCACACACAGCCCAGAGAAGTAAGAATCCCCATCATACAGAACACATCCTGTATTCTGGGGACATTATGAATGATCGTGGTTCCCTGATTCAGAACTGATGCCGCCATCATGGGAAGCACCGCATTTTTCGAACCCTGTACCCGGATATGCCCCTGCAGAGGCTGCAGACCGCGGATCACTATCGCAGACATTCTATCCCCTCCCGCAGTAATCTATGTATATATTCTATGCGGAAATCGAATAAATGTTACTGTTCCAGCTTAATCTGATTCGATACACTTAACACCAGTCCCATCTCCAGCATCAGGAACAGCACCGAAGTACCTCCATAACTGATAAAAGGCAGCGTTACGCCGGTATTGGGAATGGCATTGGTCACCACCGCGATATTCAGAATCACCTGAATGGAAATATGAGCCATCACACCTACCACCAGCATCGCACCAAACAGGTCCGGCGCATTTCCGGCAATTACCATGAACCGGTAAATCATAAACATAAAAATTAAAATCAGGGAAACCGCTCCGAACAGGCCCAACTCCTCACAGATGATGGAGAAAATCATATCATTCTGCGCCTCAGGAACGAAGCCCAGCTTCTGTAAGCTCTCCCCCAGCCCCTTTCCAAAGAGACCGCCGGAGCCGATGGCATATAA
>JAEDOC010000143.1 GCA_016302185.1 Clostridium sp.
AGAATAGGCTCCCCGGCCGGGGCCATGGTCTTTATATCTGTGACAAAGAAGCCCTTTTTGGGAATGGAATAAATATAACCTTCCGCGATCAGCTGGGCATAGGCATTTTCCACGGTGATGGTGCTTATGCTCAGATTTTTTGCAAAACTGCGTTTCGAGGGAAGCTTCTCTCCGGCGCGCAGAACCCCCTGTAATATGTCGTTTTTTATGCATTTGTAGAGATAGGTGTACAGGCAATCTGACCCTATATTTGTAAAAGAATAGGTAATCATCTGGCAGTTCCTCCGAGATCTGACCTGTCTGAATATATTTGAATTGGGTATAGGCGGCCGGTGCATGCGCGGTCATGGCACTGGAGCGGATTCCGGCGGATATCCGGGCGGCGGGAGGAGTGTCCCGCATGAGCGATCCGAAAATGATCAAGGGAATCCAGAACGCAGTATCCATTCCGGTCATGGCAAAATGCCGGATCGGACATTTTGTGGAGGCACAGATTCTGGAGGCCATAGAGATTGACTATATCGATGAGAGCGAGGTGCTTTCCCCGGCAGACGATGTCTATCATATTGACAAGAGCAGATTCAAGGTTCCCTTTGTCTGCGGAGCCAGAGATCTGGGGGAGGCTCTTCGCCGCATCAATGAGGGCGCGTCCATGATCCGTACCAAGGGGGAGCCGGGAACCGGGGATATCGTGCAGGCGGTTCGTCATATGCGGAGGATGAACAGCGAGATTGCAAGGTTGACCTCGATGCGGGAGGATGAGCTGTTCCAGGCAGCGAAAGAGCTGCAGGTGCCCTACGATCTGGTGGTTTATGTCCATAACAACGGAAGATTGCCGGTGGTGAATTTTGCGGCCGGCGGAGTGGCGACCCCGGCGGATGCGGCTCTGATGATGCAGCTGGGCGCGGAAGGCGTCTTTGTGGGTTCCGGCATCTTCAAGTCCGGTAATCCGGAAAAGCGGGCCAATGCCATCGTAAAGGCGGTGACCAACTACACCGATGCCAGCCTGATTGCGTCTCTTTCCGAGGATCTGGGCGAGGCTATGGTAGGTATCAATGAGCAGGAGATTGAGCTTCTGATGGCAGAGAGAGGAAAATAAGATGGTAATTGCGGTTTCGGCAGTACAGGGAGCGTTCGCGGAACAGGAACAGATGCTGGAGAGACTTGGAGTTTCTTATGTGGAGCTTCGGAAAAAAGAGGATCTGCAGCAGGCGTATGACGCCATCATCCTGCCCGGAGGCGAGAGTACAGTACAGGGAAAGCTGTTAAAAGAATTGGGAATGTTTGAGATATTACAGCGGCAGATTCAGGAGGGAATGCCGGTGCTTGCCACCTGCGCGGGAATGATTCTTCTGGCAGAGAACACGGAAAATGATGAGAGAGAATATTTTAAAACTCTTCATGTTACTGTAAAAAGAAATGCGTATGGCAGGCAGCTGGGAAGCTTTTACACCGAACAGGAATTTGGAGGCATCGGCACTGTGCCCATGACCTTTATCCGTGCGCCCTACATCGAAAGCGTGGAGGACGGTGTGGAGATTCTGGCACAGGAAAACGGTCACATCGTTGCGGTGCGGGAACACAACCAGCTGGCACTGTCCTTCCATCCGGAGCTGGATGAGGATGAGCGAATCCACCGGTATTTTGTGGAGATGGTGCGGCAGAATATTACACGCTGCCGCTTAACACCATAAGAAAGAGTGAAACAGGAAGCTGTCGCTTATCAAAAGCAGACATCTTCCTGTTGTTCTTTGTATGATTAATGATACAATCTGTTATTCTCATATACCGGCTCGGAGGTCAGCTCCACGCCCAGCTTTTTGAAGGTCTTGATATCCACGTCGGAGAGCATGACAGAGGTGTGTACCTGGCAGCCCTTTAACTTGGGCAGCTGCTCCAGTGCGATCTGCGCGTTCTTGTCGGTGGCGGCGCACATGGACAGGGCAATCAGAACCTCGTCGGTGTGGAGCCGGGGATTCTTGCTTCCTAAATACTCTACCTTCAGCTTCTGGATCGGCTCGATGGCATCCGGGGAGATCAGATGAACATCATGGGGGATATCACCCAGCTTTTTTACCGCGTTTAAGAGGAGAGCGGCGGAAGCACCCAGCAGGTGGGAGGTCTTTCCCGTCTCGATGGTGCCGTCCGGAAGCTCGATGGCGGCAGCAGGGGATTTCTCCACCTCTGCGGTGATCAATGCGGCAGGAACTACCTTCCGCATGTTGGGCTCGATCTTGGCCTGCTTCATCAGAAGCTCGATCTTATAGACTTCGTCCTTGCCGCTGTCATCTTTCACCAGGTGGTTCAGTGCATGATAGTACCGGCGGATAATCTCCTGTTTGGAAGCCTCGCAGCAGGCCTCATCATCAATAATACAGTTGCCGGCCATATTGACGCCCATATCGGTGGGGGACTTGTACGGATTCTCGCCGTAGATGCCCTCGAAGATAGCGCTTAAGACCGGGAAGATCTCGATATCACGGTTGTAATTGACGGTTGTTTTGCCGTATGCTTCCAGATGGAAGGGATCGATCATATTTACATCATTTAAATCTGCGGTGGCCGCCTCATAGGCTAAGTTCACCGGATGCTTTAACGGAATATTCCAGATGGGGAAGGTCTCAAATTTTGCATAACCGGCCTTGATGCCCCGTTTGTTCTCATGATAGAGCTGGGAGAGGCAGGTAGCCATCTTGCCGCTTCCCGGTCCCGGTGCGGTGACGATGACCAGACGCCGGCTGGTTTCGATATATTCATTTTTGCCGTAACCTTCATTGCTGACGATCAGCGGAACGTTGCCGGGATAGCCGTCAATGATATAGTGACGGTACACCCGGATGCCCATGTGCTCCAGCTTGCGCTTAAACGCATCGGCACTGGGTTGTCCGGCATAGTGGGTGATGACAACACTGCCGACATAGAGTCCTGTATCGGTGAAGGACTGAATCAGGCGGAGAACGTCCACATCATAGGTAATTCCCAGATCGGAACGGATCTTGTTCTTTTCGATATCGTTGGCACTGATGGCGATCACGATCTCTGCCTGGTCCGCCAGCTGCAGAAGCATGCGCAGCTTGCTGTCCGGTTCAAAGCCGGGAAGAACACGGGAGGCATGGTAGTCATCGAAGAGCTTCCCTCCAAACTCCAGATAAAGCTTGTCTCCAAACTGATCAATACGCTCGCGGATATGATCCGACTGCATTTTCAGATACTTGTTGTTGTCAAATCCTATTTTCATCTTGTTTCCATCCTTTATCTCCATATGTATTGAAAGTCACAATCTATTTTATTATCCTACAAAAATCTTAATTTGAGTAGGGGGAAAATGAAAAAATTTCAGGAAAAATGAAAAAAGAGAAAAATCCCACGGAATTCCTTCCTTGTGGTATACTATATGCGTTGGAAGAGAGAAAACGCGATATGCGGGAAGACAGAACAGTCGGAGGTCAGGAAGATGAATCAGATTCCAAGGCCGGGAGAGAAATACCGGCATTTTAAGAATAAATTGTATCAGATTGTGGCGATTGCGAAGCATTCCGAGACCGGAGAAGAGATGGTGGTCTATCAGGCACTGTACGGAGACTTCGGTGTCTGGGTTCGTCCGCTGTCCATGTTTATGGAGAAGGTGGATCGGGCAAAATATCCGGAGGCGGCGCAGGAGTACCGGTTTGAGCGGATTACGGAAGTGATGACTTCAGAGAAAGTGATGACTTCGGAGGAAGCAGCGGCTTCAGAGGATGAGCTGGAGGTCATGGATCTGGAAGAGGAGGAAGCTCCCATGCATCCGCTGCTGCTGGAATTTCTGGATGCGGAGTCGGCGGAGGAGCAGCTGGCTGTCCTTCAGAAGATGAAAGGCAAAGTGGGACAGCGGGAGCTGGACAGCATCTGCTTCTGCCTGGATATGAAGCCGATGGACGGGGAAGTGGATCTGCAGCTGGAAAGTATCAAAAAATATATCCGGATGCGGCAGCATTATGATGCGCCCAGACTCCGCAGGGGAGAATGGGAATAAAGGAATCAAAATCGGAGAATGCCAAATGTTTCAAATTGAGGAAGAATTAAAGAAGCTTCCGGCGCAGCCGGGGGTTTATCTCATGCATGATGCGAAGGATGAGATCATCTATGTGGGAAAAGCGATCAGTCTGAAAAACCGGGTGCGGCAGTATTTTCAGAGCAGCCGGAATAAGACGGCCAAGATTGAGCAGATGGTGTCGCGGATTGCCCGGTTTGAGTATATCGTGACGGACTCGGAGCTGGAAGCGCTGGTGCTGGAGTGCAATCTGATTAAAGAACACCGGCCCCGCTATAACACCATGCTGAAGGATGACAAGACGTATCCGTACATTAAAGTGACGGTGTCAGAGGAGTATCCCCGCCTGCTGTTTTCCCGTCAGATGAAAAAGGATAAGAATAAATATTTCGGACCGTTTACCAGTGCGGGAGCGGTGAAGGATACGATTGAGCTGATGCGCAAGATCTACCGGATCCGATCCTGCAGCCGGAAACTGCCCCAGGAGATCGGCAAGGAGAGGCCCTGTCTCTATTATCACATTCATCAGTGTGATGCGCCCTGTCAGGCATATATTTCAAAGGAAGAATACGGCCAGTCGGTGCGGCAGGTGATGGAGTTCTTAAATGGACGTTATGAGCCGGTGATGGGGTATCTGGAAGAGAAGATGATGGCGGCTTCGGATGCCATGGATTTTGAGAAGGCCATAGAGTACCGGGAACTGTTAAACAGTGTGAAAAAGGTGGCGCAGAAGCAGAAGATCACCAGCCAGAGCATGGAGGATCGGGATATCATCGCCATGGCCAAGGAGGATCGGGACGCGGTGGTTTCTGTGTTTTTCGTCCGGGACGGACGGCTGATTGGCCGGGAACCGTTTCATCTTTCCATCTCACCGGCAGAGGAGGACAGCCAGATTCTGAACAGCTTTGTGAAGCAGTTCTATGCGGGAACGCCATTTGTGCCTCATGAAATCTGGGTGCAGGAGGAGCTGGAGGACGCGGAGGTAATATCCAGCTTTCTGACGGCACGGAGAGGCCAGAGAGTGAAGCTGGTGGTGCCGAAGAAAGGACAGAAGGAGCAGCTGGTGGAGCTGGCTCAGAAAAATGCCCGGATGGTGCTCTC
>JAEDOC010000144.1 GCA_016302185.1 Clostridium sp.
CGAGCTGGTGGAGCTGGCCAGAGAACACCGGGTACATGTACGTTTTATTGAGATGATGCCCATCGGGATGGGAAGCAGCTTCCCCTTTGTCAAAGAAGAGGCGCTGAAGGAAGAACTGGAGAAGAAGCTGGGACCGCTGACACCCTGCGATGAGGTACTAGGCAATGGTCCCTGCCGCTATTATTCGGCGGAAGGCTTCCGGGGAAAGATCGGCTTTATCAGTGCGGTCAGCCATAAATTCTGTTCGCAGTGCAACCGGATCCGCCTGACAGCAGAGGGCTTTTTGAAAACCTGTCTGCAGTATGACTGCGGCGCAGAGTTAAAGCCGATGATGGCTGCCGGCTGCAGTGACGAAGAGCTGGAAGCCGTGATTGTGAAGGCACTGCAGGAGAAGCCGCTGGGCCATAATTTTGGCAGCGAGGCTTCTTTTGAAGGAAGAGACCGGCGGGGAATGTCCCAGATCGGCGGATGAGAGGAGAAGAAGGATGGGAAGAGTAATTGCGACTTGCACCAGCGATATTAAAGGAGTGCAGAAGAAGAACGTACATCAGGTAACCGTCATCGAGGATTACGGCATCGAAGGAGATGCTCATGCGGGCAAATGGCATCGTCAGGTCAGCCTGCTTTCGTATGAAAAAATAGAGGCCTTCCGGGCCAGAGGCGCTGTGGTGACCGATGGAGCGTTTGGAGAGAATCTGGTAGTGGAGGGCATTGATTTTAAGACGCTGCCGCTGGGAACGAAATTTCGCTGCGGTGACGTGGTGCTGGAGTTAACCCAGATTGGAAAGGAATGTCATCATGGCTGTGCTATCTTTCAGGCCATGGGAGACTGTATCATGCCGAGAGAGGGCGTATTTACCCGAGTGCTTCACGGAGGTGTCATCAGAGAGGGAGATATGCTGGAGATCATGGAGGAAGAAGAATGAGAGTAGCAGTGATTACATCCAGTGATTCCGGATATGCCGGAAAACGGGAGGATGTGAGCGGACCGGTTATCGAAGAGATGGTGAAGGAATACGGCTATGAGGTGGTACATCGGGAGCTTCTGCCCGATGATTTGGATATGCTGCGGGATGCGATGATCCGCATCGCGGATGAGGGAATGGCGGATTTGATTCTGACTACCGGCGGTACCGGATTCTCTCCACGGGATGTGATGCCGGAGGCGACAACGGCGGCATCCGAGCGGCTGGTACCGGGAATTCCGGAAGCCATGCGTGCCTACAGCATGCAGTTTACCAAGCGTGCCATGCTTTCGCGGGCGGCAAGCGGTATCCGCAAGTCAACCTTAATTGTAAATCTGCCGGGAAGCCCCAAGGCAGTCAGAGAGTGTCTGGAGTATATTTTGCCGGAACTGAATCACGGTCTGGAGATTTTACTGGGAAAAACAGGAGAATGTGCCCGAAAGTAACCTTTACTTCATTTTAATTTAATGTTAGAATAGCTTTTAGATGCAACGAGCAAAGTGAGGGAAATGAAATGGCAAAAGGGAATAATACGAAGGCAAAGATCGCCCGTGTTGCGTGGAAGCTGTTCCAGGAAAAAGGGTATGACGATACAACGATTGACGAGATTATTCTTCAGTCGGGAACATCGAAGGGAAGCTTCTACCACTATTACAGCAGTAAGGACGAGCTGTTATCCGCGCTGCCGGAGATCTTTGATGCAAAATATGAAGAGACGATTCAGACACTGGATCCGGAGATGGACAGCTATGAAAAGCTGCTGTATCTCTGCTACAGCGTGCATGATCTGATCGATAAAGAGGTTCCGGTGGGACTTTTGGCTTCCCTGTATTCCTCTCAGGTAGTCACCAAGGGGGATAAGCATCTGATGGATCAGAACCGGTTCTATTTCCGAATGGTTGATCAGCTGGTGGATGAGGGACAGAGGAGAGGACAGATTACCACGGATCTGCCGTATTATGAAGTATCCAGACTTTATGTGCTCTGTGAGAGGGCCATTATCTACGATTACTGCATTTCCAACGGAAATTACTCGCTGGGAGAATATACGAGAAAAGTGATGCCTCTCATTTTCGGCGGAGTGCGCGGCAGGAAGAACGAGAAAAAAGAAGAGAAATAAAAAGGAATGAACGATCAGAGCTTCGTCAGTAAGGTGAAACGGCCTCCGTCGGCCTTTGTGGCTGTCTACCGTCCTCTGATGGCCGTTCTCACGGTTGTTTACGGAGGGATGAGCTACTATAATCCATGGATGATTTTTCTGACTGTCCTGTGTGGACTGGTGTTTCTGTGGCTTCTCTTTTTCACCGGGAAGGCGTGGTACGAATACTGTCTGGATAACGCAGGCTTTTCGGTAATACTGGTAAAACAGAACGGAAAGAGGAAGACCATGCTGAACCTGGCGGCAGATCAGATACAGCTGGTGGCGAAAAGTAAGTCCGAGCTGCTTCGCCCCTATATGAAGGATGGAAAAAGAATATTTATGAGAGATCTGGCTTCCGGAAAGAAGCCGGAATCGGAATATGTGATTGTCTGGAAGGACGGAGAGAAGGTATCGATGGCTCTTGTGGAGCTGGATTCGGAGATGAAAAAGCAAATTCTCTCTTTTTTTCCGGAGAAAACTGAGAAGTGATGGAAGATAAATGCTGCGTCGGCAGATATGTGCGGAAGGAAGAGTTTAAGCGGCACATATCTGCTGTTTTTATGTGATGACCTGCCGGGAAAAAGCGGTTGTCGGCAGAAGGATAAAGCAAGGAGCAAAGAAATATGGAAACAGAGAATTACGGAAGCATTCAGATCGTGAATGCCAGCGAAAACAATTTAAAGCACGTTTCATTAAAAATTCCCAAAAAGAAAATCACGGTATTTACCGGGGTATCCGGTTCCGGTAAGTCCTCTCTCTGTCTGGATACCATAGCGGCGGAGTCGAGAAGAGAGTTGAATGCAACGTTTCCCAGTTTTATTCAGCAGTTTCTGCCGAAGTACGGACGACCGGAGGTGGAGCGGGTGGAGAACCTGCCGGTAACCATTGTGATCGATCAGAAAAAGCCGGTGGCCAATTCCCGTTCTACCGTGGGAACCTATACGGATATCTATGCGCTGCTGCGCCTGTTATTCTCCCGGGTAGGTAAGCCCTTTGTCGGCTATTCCGACAGCTTTTCCTTCAACCATCCCAGCGGCAAATGTGAGCGCTGCGAAGGTCTGGGGGTGGTGACCGAGCTGGACATCCACAAGCTGGTGGATTTTGATAAGTGTTTAAATGATGAGGGGGTTATCAAGTGGCCGGCGTTTACCACCGGCGCCTGGCGGTGGAAGCGGTATGCCTACAGCGGTCTGTTTGATCTGGATAAAAAGATCAGGGATTACTCCAAGGAGGAGATGGATCTGTTCCTGTATTCGCCCCAGATTCGCTTGAAGAATCCGCCGGCCAACTGGCCGAAATCCGCCAAGTACGAGGGAATCTATCCCCGGATGTACCGCAGCATCATCACCTCCAAGGAAGGTCAGCTCCATAAAAAGGAGCTGGATCAGATTGTCAGCACCTTTACCTGTCCGGACTGCAAGGGCGCCAGACTGAATGAGAAGATTCGCAGCTGTAAGATCAACGGCAAAAACATCTGTGAGGTGGCGGATATGCCGATTCCGGATGCGGCGGAATTCATCCGCTCCATTGATGATCCGCTGGCAGCAGATATGAAGAGGGAGATTTTAAAGCGGCTGAATGCGCTGATTGAGATCGGTCTGGGTTATCTCTCTTTAAGCCGGGGAACCGATACTCTGTCCGGAGGTGAGGCACAGCGAATCAAGATTGCCCGGTATATCAACTCCCCGCTGACCGATATGATGTATGTGCTGGATGAGCCCAGCGTTGGACTGCACTCCAAGGATATTCAGAATTTAAAGAATTCTCTGATTAAATTAAAGGAACACGGAAATACGGTGATGATTGTCGAACACCACCGGGAGGTTATCGCACTGGCGGATCATATCGTGGATATGGGACCGGAGGCCGGAATTCACGGCGGCCAGATTATGTTTGAGGGGAGCTATGAGGAGCTTTTAAAAGCAGATACGGTGACGGGAAGGATGCTGCGAACCAGGGTGCCGTTAAAGAAGGAGCTGCGGAAGCCCACCGGATGGTTTCATCTGGAGAATGCGGCTCTGCACAACTTAAAGAATATCTCTGTGGATCTGCCGCTGGGCGTGATGACGGTGATTGCCGGTGTGGCCGGTTCCGGCAAAAGCTCCCTGATGGAATATTTCCAGAGTCAGTATCCGGGTGAGGTGATTTCCATCCGTCAGAAGGATATCGGAATTAACCTGCGTTCCACGCCGGCCACCTATCTGGATATCGCCGATGACATCCGTGCGCTGTTTGCTAAGGCCAACAAGGTAGCGCAGGCCTATTTCAGCTTCAATTCCAAGGGCGGCTGTCCGGCCTGCCAGGGAAAGGGCGTGATTGTCTCCGATATGGCCTATATGGATTCCATTGAGACGGTCTGCGAGGTCTGCGGCGGAACCCGCTACTCGAAAGAAGTCCTGGGCTATCTGTATCACGGGAAAAATATTGCTGAAGTGATGGATATGACCGTCCGTCAGGCCATCCGTTTCTTCGAGGGTCAGGAATTTGTGAAAAAGCTGGATACCCTGGTCCAGGTGGGACTGGGATATCTGCACTTAAATCAGGCCATGACCACCTTATCCGGCGGTGAGCTGCAGAGGGTCAAGCTGGCCAGCAAGCTGGATGAACGGGGGCAGATCTTTATCCTGGATGAGCCTACCGACGGTCTGCATCTGGATGACATCCGCCGTCTCATGGGGCTGTTCAACCGGATGACCGATCAGGGAAATACCCTGTTCATCATTGAACACAGTCTGGATGTGATGAAGGACGCGGACTACATCATCGAACTGGGACCGGGCGGTGGTATGGCCGGCGGCAGCCTTCTCTTTGCCGGAACACCGGAAGATATGATGAATGCGGAAGGAAGCGTCACGGGGGAGTATCTGAAGGCGAGCCTGTAAAGGAAGCGAAACGGACGCAAAAAAGGTTCAGAGGCCCGGCAGAGAGAAACAGCCTGAAAGTCTTCTGTATTCGATGGGCTGTTCTAAGACTGTGACATAGAAAAAGGACGGG
>JAEDOC010000020.1 GCA_016302185.1 Clostridium sp.
AAATTGGAGTAAACATTGGCTACGTCCTCCAGATAGATGGTGCTGCCGCTGCTTAAGGTAATCGGAATCTTCTTTAAGCTCTCCATATCCTTGAATTCCGATCCGGTGGTTACAGAAAGGCTCTGGCTTCCCACCTCGGTGCTGCCCGCCGGATAGGTCAAATCCGCGGACGCCACCGCGGTAACGATGGAATTCATGCTTAAATGATACTGGCTTAACTTCTCCGCAATCAGCTCTACCTTAATATACTCTTCCCGGCCGCCGCTGACATCTACGCTGGCCACAGAGGATATCTTCTCCAGTTCGGGAACAATCTTCTGATCTACATAGTTATATAAATTCTCTGCGCTGTCATTGTTGACGGCCAGATACATGGTAGCCATATCGTTGATGTTAAATTCCATCACGATCGGATCCTGCGCATCATCCGGAAGTATCGTACTCAGCGTATCTGTCTTTTTCTTCAGATCGGAATATGCCTTATCCATATCGGTGCCGTACTCATACTGCAGAAGAATAAAGGACATATTCTCATTGGAAAAGCTGTTGATCGTTTTCACGGAATTCAGCGTTCCTATCTCATCCTCGATGGGCTTCGTCACCAGCTCATCGATATCCTCCGGGTTCGCACCCGGATATACGGTAATGATAACCTCCATCGGCATCTCCATCTCCGGAGTCAGCTCCAGCTTAGAGGAGAATACCGATGTTATACCAAACACAATCAGACACAGTACCATCAGTACCGTAGTCACAGGGCGCTTCAGGACGCCTTTTGTTAATCCCATATGATGGCCTCCTTATTTCGCTTCTGCTGATTCTTCGGTTCCGTCTGCCATACTTCCGTCTTCCGCATCCGCTGCAGAACCGCCGTCATAAATCTCTACCTCAGAGCCCTCATACAGCTCAGAACTCCAGGTAACAATTACCTGATCGGAATCGGTCAGGCCTTCTGTCACTTCGGATTTCTCCGAATCATACGTGCCTACGGCAATCGGAGTTTCGTGAACCTTGTTGTCCTGCAGTGTATATACCATGGGTTTTCCGCCCTCATAGTACACCGCATCCGTCGGAATGGTCATGACATTCTCTGCCCGTTCAGATACCACATACAGCTTAACCATGGCACCGGTGGCCAGCGCGTCCGCACCATCCAGAGATGCCTTTACCTTGAACAGGCCGGTGGCCTGATCCACCATGGAGCTGAGCTCGGTAATCGAGCCATGATACTCGCTGCCGTTTTTCTCAATCTTCACCTGATCGCCAACCTTCAATCCCTTCACAACCCGCTCGGTTACATTGAAGGAAACCGCCTTGGTTCCCTGACCGGACAGAACGCAGAGGACATTGCCCGTACCTACGTTGTCATGAACCTCCACATTGAAGGACTCTACCAGACCGCTGATGGGCGCTGTGATGGTGCTGAATTCCACCTGATTGTCATACCCCAGCTTTGCCCCGTCGTACTGAAGCTTCGCCATCTTGGCCGCGGACTGTACCTGCTCAAACGCCTGCTGGGAGATATCTCCGTTCTGGTACAGTACGGTCATCCTCTCTAAATTGGCATTGGCATCCTGCAGATTGATCGCTGCAGTATCCAGAGTAATTTTCGCTCCATCCACCTGCTTGGTATCAATATGTAACAGAACCTGGCCCTTCTCCACATAATCTCCGGCCTTCACCAGAACCTCCGTTACCTCGCCGCCGGCTTTGGCAATCTGATATACCATATCCGCCGGTTCCACCGTTCCGGTCAGTCCCGTCTCCAGTTCAATTGTTCCCATCTCGGGGTTCTGAATCGAAACCACCGGCAGAGTCGCTGCAGCGGTTGTCTCTCTTGACTTCAAAATACGCGGTACCATAGCTACTGCCAGTACAGCAACTCCGACCGCCGTAATCATCACCGTTTTCTTTTTCATGTTATCCTCCTACTTGTCTCGTCTCATGGTTACTATATATTCATTCTATGCAGTTTCTTTCTCATTCCGGCGCTCTGCCGGCCCCGGTTCTTCCGGTTCACTGATAATCAGGCCCTGCTTCAGTATTTCCAGCTTCAAATGATAGTTTTTATAAATATATTCCTGATCTTTTCCTTCAAAATACTCCTTTACTTCGATCGCCATCGCCACTGTCGCCATCTGCATAAATGCCAGGAATTCCGGATAACTGAGTTCTCTCATCTTGTCCCGGGAATAATTCTCATAGAGCCAGCGGGTTGTCTCCTGCTCCCGCCTCTCATCATCAAGGGACATCTTCCTTCGGAGTCCGCGAAACAGTTCATCGGAATTGGTATGCTCCATCACATTTTTTACGAAGCTGGCCCTCTCCGGGCCGGACGCCATGGCCAGGGATTTCCTCATCACCATTTCCAGAACATACCAGAGATCTCCGCCGGACTCCTCCATCTTCTGAACCAGAACCTCCTGAATCTCTCTCTGGCTCTCCTCAAAGATACAGGTGAGGACATCCCATTTGTCTTCAAAATATGTGTAAAAGCTGCCCCGGGAAATACCGGCCTCTTTAATAATCTGATTAATAGATGCCTTCTCGAAAGGCACTCTGGCAAACTCATGAAGAGCCGCATCACGGATAATTCGTCTTTTTTCCTCCGAAAGACGGTAAAATCGTTTCGTCGGCATATCTCTTTCCCCCTTATCCATATTATATCCGGCATGTTTTTTCAGCGACAGGCTGATAATGCAGATAAATGTGTCTATTTTATAGATGACATACCATCAGGCATTTTTTAACGCCAAAAGTGACAGGCTGTCATCATTATAGTGACAGCCTGTCACTTTGTCAATACAAAAAATAAACTTTATATTTATTTCATTTTTTCTTTTCAAACTCTTTACATGCGGCTGCTACATCGGTTTTCCGGCCAGCACTTCCATATAATCCCTGTAGTTCTCCTTCAGCAGGCGCGGCGTATCCAGCCCGTAAGGGCATTTGGACTTGCAGTGACCGCACTCTAAGCAGCCCTCGATCTTCTTCATTTTTGCCTGACCTTCCTCAGACAGATGACCGGCTGCCGGAGAGCGGCGCAGAAGCAGGGACATACGGGCGCAGGTATTAATCTCAATTCCCGCCGGACACGGCATGCAGTAGCCGCAGCCCCGGCAGAACTCCCCGGCCAGCTCCTTCTGATCCTTGGCGATCACCGCCTTCAGTTCCTCTGTCATCTGCGGCGGATTCTCAATATAGCTTAAAAATTCATCCAGTTCTTTTTCTTTTTGAACGCCCCAGATCGGAAGCACATTCTCATACTGACACATATAGGCATAAACCGCAGCAGAATTAGTCAGCAGACCGCCGGATAAGCCCTTCATCGCGATAAATCCCATCTCATGCTCTTTACAGGATTTCGCCAGCGCCAGCTCCCGGTCGGTGGACAGATAGTTAAAGGGGAACTGCAGCGTATCGTATAAACCGGATTCGATGGCTTCCTCCGCCACTGCGATCCGATGGTTGGTAATACCGATAAAACGAATCTTTCCCTGGGCCTTTGCCTCCAGCATCGCCTCATATAAGCCGGTACCGTCTCCCGGCTTCGGGCAGAAGGAGGGATTATGGAACTGATACAAATCGATGTAATCGGTCTTTAAATTGCGCAGGCTGATCTCCAGATCCTTCCAGAAATCCTCTGCGGTCACTGCGGCTGTCTTCGTCGCGATATAGATCTTCTCCCTGACATCACTCAAGGCATATCCTATCTTCTCCTCGCTGTCTGTGTAGAACCGGGCCGTATCGAAGAAGCGGACACCTGCCGCATAGGCCTTTTTCAGGAGCTTTGCCGCGTCATCAAAGGAAATCCGCTGAATCGGAAGGGCGCCAAAGCCGTTCTTATTCACTATAATTCCTGTTTTACCCAGCGTAACCGGGGTGCCAGGCACCTTTTCCTGTGCATCCAGAAGCTCCTTCAACGCCTCATCGCTCTCCTCAATCCAGACATCCTCTTCCTCCGCATTAAGGCCCAGATATTTTGCCAGGGTCCGTTCATCATCGGAGTTGTTCCATCTGGAAATATAACGGTCAATCTCTTCAAACTCAATCTGTCCCGACAGATATAATTCTTTAAATGTCATACCTCTTCCTGCTCCTTTATGTTCTTCAGTACTGTGATCTCCTGATTATCAATATGCTCCCGCACCGCCGCTCTGGCCTCCGCCACATGGCGGCTGCGCAGCGCCTTTAAAATCTTCTCATGCTCCAGACGCAGAATCTGGCGTTTATCCTCATCCTTGATATACTCCAGACGGAACCGGTACATCTGCTCCCGGAGATTATTCAGAATCTGAACCAGACGGGCATTTCTGGTACAGTTATAAATCACGTCATGGTAAGACTCATCACTCTCTGCGATATCCATGGCGCTTCCCTGGGCAACGGCCTCACAGAACTTCTTCTGCTTGCGCTCCAGCTCCTGCAGATCCGCATCCGTCATCCGCTGGCAGGCCAGTTCAATTGCCAGCTCCTCCAGGGAACGGCGCACCTCCAAAACATCCTTTAAGCTTTTCTCTGAAATTCTGGCCACCTCGGCGCCTTTCCGCGGAATCATCAGCACCAGGCCTTCCAGCTCCAGCTTGCGGATCGCCTCCCGGATCGGTGTCCGGCTCACGCCCAGCTTCTCTGCCAGCTGAATCTCCATCAGACGCTCTCCCGGTGCCAGCTCTCCCTTTAAAATAGCCTGCCGCAGCGTGTTAAATACCACATCCCGCAGCGGAAGATATTCATTCATATTGACTTCAAAATTATTTGACACCTTGATTTTCCCTCCTATTGTAAAAGCTGGTCAGATATACCTGCTTTGCCAGGTTCATTCCGCTGCCGAAGCGCATCTGCTCATACGCCTCCTGCGCGGCTTTTGGATTCACAAACAGGCCGAAGACCGTCGGGCCACTGCCGCTCATCAGAGCATTCACCGCTCCCAGCCCCATCATCTTCTCCTTAATCTCCCGGATGACCGGATGGGCCGGGATGGTCACCGTCTCCAGAATATTGCCCAGGCGGCTGCTCACCCCGTAGAAATCCCGGTTGGTGATGGCCTCCCGGATTCCATCGATATCCGGATGCGCCTCCGGTCCCAGAGAAGGAAGATTCAGATTCTCGTACACAAATTTTGTGGAAACGCTGACTGCAGGTTTGGCAATCAGGATCTGGCACTGGGGCATTGGCGGCAGAGGGGTCAGAATCTCCCCGATTCCCTCCGACAATGCAGTTCCCCTCAGAATACAGTAGGGCACATCCGCGCCCAGCGTTACCCCACGCTTCATCAGCTCCTCTGTGGAAAGTCCCAGAGAAAACATCTTATTCACGCCAAACAGCACCGCTGCCGCATCCGTGCTTCCCCCGGCCATTCCCGCGGCTACCGGAATAAACTTCCGGATCTTTATTTCCAGACCTTCCCGGATTCCGAATTCCTCCATCAGAAGCCTGGCCGCTTTATAAGCCAGATTATTTTCATTGTCCGGCAGATAGTATAAATTCGTCGACAAATGGATTCCTGCCTGTGCGCTCCGTATCAAATCAATATTGTCATACACCCGAACCGTCTGCATAATCATCCGTACTTCGTGATAGCCGTCATCCCTCCTGCGTACCACATCCAGTCCCAGATTGATCTTACCGTAAGCCTTCAACCCCAGATGTTTGATCATCCTGCTCCTCCATTCGCTGCCCCAACTGCCGGCATTGTCCTTCCCGGCACTTCTCTCTGCAGCAGATTGTATTTTTTATTTTTTTGTATACAATATATTATATACGTTGTACATACAAAATACAATAGGATTCTGTGAGATCCTGTAAAAGAATTTCTTTCTTCTGAAACCCCAGCTTTTCCGCCAGCGCGCAGGATACCGTATTTTCTTCCCTTACCTTCAGAAAGACCTCCGAAAGCTCCAGCTCTTCCTTTGCATAGGAGAGAATCGCAAGGCAGGCCTCTGCCGCATATCCACGGTTCCGATAGGGAGAATAGATGTGATATCCCAGCTCTCCCTCGGTGATTCCCGCTTTCCCCACGATCCGGCCGCTCTCCTTCTCCACAACCGCCCACAAACCGCATTCCGAAAAACGATACTGGGAACGGCGGTATGCCTCCCGCTTCTCCCAATCAGAGAATACTCCGCCGCCGTCATACTCCGATTCCGGCTCCAGTGGATCCCGGGAACCAAACTCCCGCAGGATGAGCCGTTTCGTCTCCGCAATCTTCCAGGGCAGATCCAGATGGCGCCTGGCCACCCGTTCCAACAGCTGAGGCGTAATCTCCTCCGCCGAGGGCACCAGATAGAGGCAGGCAGAGAAGCCATCCTTCTCCTGTTCTCCCGCTGTCCCGCTCCCGGCCGTTTCCGGATCCCATATTCCAATAATGGCTCCCCCCGCCGCAGCCGCGGCAGAGAGAGCCTCATTCTCATCCGAGATGGTAACCGGGCAGTTTCTCCCATCCACCATCACATTCCGTATTTGTTTCATACAGATAACTCCGATCAGCACTTCTCCGGTTCCGGATACTCCTCGCCAAAGGTATCCACTGTAACCTTCTTAAGCTTCTGCTCCTTCATCGGGCGATCACTCCAGTCCGTTCTGACTGCCGCAATCTTATCTACTACATCCAGCCCGTCAATCACCATTCCAAATGCCGCGTAAGAGCCATCCAGATGCGGTGCGTCCTCATGCATGATAAAGAACTGGGAACCGGCAGAATCCGGATTCATCGCTCTCGCCATGGAAAGAACTCCCTTGGTATGTCTTAAATCATTGGTAAAACCATTCTGGCTGAACTCGCCTTTAATCGTATAGCCCGGACCACCCATGCCGTTTCCGTTGGGGCAGCCGCCCTGAATCATAAAGCCCTTGATCACACGGTGGAAAATCAGGCCGTCATAAAAGCCCTTCTTTACCAGACTGATAAAATTATTGACTGTATTTGGTGCGACATGCGGATACAGCTCTGCTTTGATGATATCGCCGTTTTCCATCTCAAATGTTACTACTGGATTCTGCATCGTTTTCTTCCTCCTGTTTCTTCGCTAAACATTCTTTTCATCTAGTATAACACAGGAACAAAAAAGGGGCAATAAATCCCCGGATTTATTGCCCGCTCTTTTCTTATTGTGTGATTTTTATCTTCTGACGTACCTTATCGGACAGCTCTTGCCTTCAGCTCTCCATTCTCCAGATCGATCTCAATGGTATCGCCCGCACGGACCCCGTCCGCCAGAATCAGTCTGGCTGCCAGCGTCTCCACATGCTTCTGTAAATATCTCTTTAACGGCCGTGCACCGTACACCGGATCGTAGCCGTGCTCCACGATATAGCTCTGCGCCGCATCGGTCAGGGAAACCGTAAGCTCCTTATCCGCCAGACGCTTATTCACGTCTGCCACCAGAAGCCCAATGATACCTCCGATATTCTCTTTGGTCAGCGGCTTGAAGAGAATCGTCTCATCCAGACGATTCAAAAACTCCGGACGGAAATGAGCCCGCAAATCATGCATCACGGCTTCTTCTGCCTCCGGCTTGATCTGACCGTTCCCGTCAATGCCTTCCAGCAGATACTGAGAGCCAATATTGGATGTCATAATCAGGATCGTATTCTTAAAGTCCACAGTCTTGCCGGTGGAATCGGTAATCCGTCCGTCATCCAGCACCTGCAGCAGAACATTAAACACATCCGGATGGGCCTTCTCCACCTCATCAAAGAGGACCACAGAGTAAGGCTTGCGGCGTACTGCCTCCGTCAGCTGCCCGCCCTCATCATAACCTACATATCCTGGCGGTGCTCCAATCAGACGGGATACAGAATGCTTCTCCATGTATTCACTCATATCGATACGCACCATATTATTCTCATCATCAAACAGGCTCTCCGCCAGTGCCTTGGCCAGCTCCGTCTTGCCGACACCGGTCGGTCCAAGGAACAGGAAGGAACCAATCGGCTTCGTCGGATCCTTGATCCCCGCCTTAGAACGGATAATTGCCTCCGTTACCTTCTCCACGCCTTCTTCCTGGCCGATAACACGTTTATGCAGCAGCTCATCCATATGAAGCGTCTTGCTTCTCTCACTCTCCGTCAGCTTTGCCACCGGAATTCCGGTCCATTTGGAGATAATCCGGGCAATCTCATCGTCAGTAACGCTCTCATGAACCAGACTTAAGTCCTGGTTCTTAACCTTCTCCTCTTCCTCTGCCAGCTGGCGTTTCAGCTCCGGCAGCTTTCCATACTGCAGCTCCGCCGCCTTATTCAGATCATACGCCTGCTGAGCCGCAGCGATCTCTCCATTGATATGCTCAATCTCTTCCCGAAGCTTAGACAGATGATCCACCGATGCCTTCTCATTCTCCCACTGAGCCTTCTGGGACGCAAACTGAGATTTCAACTCTGCCAGATCCTTCTGAAGCGTCTCCAGACGATCCTGGCTCAGATGGTCCGTCTCTTTCTTTAATGCTGCCTCCTCGATCTCCATCTGCATGATGCGGCGGGACAGCTCATCCAGCTCTGCCGGCATGGAATCCATCTCTGTCTTGATCATCGCACAGGCCTCGTCCACCAGATCGATGGCCTTATCCGGCAGGAAACGATCGGAAATATAACGATCCGACAGCATCGCCGCCGATACCAGAGCCGAGTCCGTGATCTTCACCCCGTGATATACCTCATACCGATCCTTTAGGCCACGGAGAATGGAAATAGTATCCTCCACAGTCGGCTCATCCACATGCACCGGCTGGAACCGCCGCTCCAGAGCTGCATCCTTCTCAATATATTTCCGGTATTCATCCAGCGTGGTGGCGCCGATACAATGCAGCTCACCTCTGGCCAGCATCGGCTTCAGCATGTTGCCCGCATCCATGGAGCCCTCGGTCTTTCCGGCGCCCACAATGGTATGAAGCTCATCGATAAAGAGGATAATCTGCCCCTCGCTCTTCTTCACCTCATCCAGAACCGCCTTCAGACGTTCCTCAAACTCGCCGCGGTATTTCGCACCCGCCATCAGCGCGCCCATATCCAGGGCAAACAGCTTCTTATCCTTTAAGCCCTCCGGGACATCACCCCGCACGATTCTCTGCGCCAGTCCCTCAACGACCGCCGTCTTGCCGACACCGGGCTCGCCAATCAGAACCGGGTTATTCTTTGTCTTTCTGGACAAAATCATAACCACATTCCGAATCTCGCTGTCACGGCCGATGACCGGATCCAGCTTCTGATCCCTGGCCCGTTCCACCAGATCATAGCCATATTTATTCAGCGTATCATAGGTCGCCTCCGGATTGTCACTGACCACCCGCTGATTGCCGCGGACCGTAGAAAGGGCCTGCAAAAAGCGTTCTCTGGTGATTCCGTACAGACGCAGGAGCTCCTTTACCGCCTTATTCGGCTGCTTTACTATAGAAAGAAACAGGTGCTCCACGGAGACATATTCATCTCCCATGGCCTTTGCCTCATCCTCCGCGCTGACCAGCGCCTTATTGGCGTCACCGGAGAAATACACCTGACCGCCGGATACCTTCGGCAGCTTCTCCACGGCCTGCTTTACCTCATTCACAAACTGTTCTCCGGAGATTCCCATCTTCGTCACCAGTTTTAAAATCAGGCTGTCATCCACCTGTAAAAGCGCCAGAAGCAGATGCTCCTGATCAATCTGCTGGTTTCCGTACTCATACGCCAGCTTCTCTGTATTCTGGATCGCTTCCACGGATTTCTGTGTAAACTTACTGATATTCATAATTACTGCCTCCCTTCGCATCTAACCTATGCGCAGTGAATTGCGTAAATTGTTGCCAACATAAAAAGCGATATCGCAGGATTGCTTCTATCGCTTTATCTGTTCTAGCAGTAATATAACACACGTTGTTAGCACTGTCAATAGTCGAGTGCTAATTTCATAAAATATTCACATCTCCGTAAAAATACACGCTCCGCTGTCAGCCTTCTCCCATCTGCAGATGCCAGAATGTCTTACATACGGTTTCACCCGGATTGCGCATAGTATGACTGGTATGTGCCTTCACATATATGGAATCTCCCTCATTTAAAAGATAGACCTCCTCTCCCAGCGTCAGCTCCAGTTGGCCCTCCAGAACCACGCAAACCTCCGGATACGGGTGAAGCCCTGTAGACAGCAGTTCACTTTCTCCCGGCTCCACGGTAATATATTCATATACTCCCCGATCGTTGCCGAAATCCATCCGGCGGACCTGCTGCCGGAATTCTTCATAGTCCCACACCGTCTGCTCATCCCACCGGATAATGAATTTATCTTCCTCTCTCTCGCTCAGCACATCATTGATCGAAACTTCCAGTGCAATACAGATTTTCTGCAGATTAGCCAGTGTCGGACTGGCCTGATTGCGCTCCAGATTGCTCAGATATCCTACAGACAGATCCGTATATTGCGCCAGTTTCTGAATCGTCATGGACTTTTTCTTTCGAATCTCCTTAATCCGGCTCCCGATATGAGCCACACTGTCAAACTTCATTTATCCTGCCTCCTTAAGAGCCCTGTTCCTGTCTCCAAAGATAACAGCCGCCCTTATTTTCCCTTTTTGCACGGTATAGTGCCTGATCTGCCTGAAGAATCAGCTCCGCAGCGGCCCGTTCCTGATCCCCGCTTAAGGTAATTCCCACAGAGCAGGCTGCCGGATACTCTCCGGTCCGGCTGCTGCCGCGGAACGCCTCGCAGATCTCCATTCCTTTTTTTAATGCAATTTCTCCTGAGGGCATATTTTTCAGAATTACCACAAATTCATCTCCGCCATAGCGGGACACAATATCCGTATCTCTGGTATGACGGCGAAGGATCGCTCCAAAGGATCGCAGCATCTGATCCCCGATCTCATGCCCAAATCTGTCATTTGCCTGTTTCAGCTCATCCAGATCAAACAGATACAAAGCCAGCGGAAAATCCTTCTGACGCAGGGAATTCATCGCCGTCTGGAGACCTCTTCGGTTCAGCAGCCCCGTCAGATAATCCTGACAGGCCTCATTCTGCAGCTGCCGCTCCCTTTCCATACATGCGGTCATCCCCAGCAGGCGGGAAACGCGTCTCTGAAGACTTCGCCCCGTATGGGGTTTAGAGATATAATCATCCGCATCCATCTCAAATGCCCGATCCTCCATCATTCCATCCGACGAACCTGTTGCCAGTACCGGAATTCTCCATGCCGTCTGATCTCCTCTTAAATTCTCCAGAATCTCGAATCCGCCTCCATCCGGCAGTGTCAGACTCAGCAGGATGGCAGAGAACGGATGATGGCACTGAGACAGACAAAGCAAAGCGCCTTCCGTCGTGGCCGCTTCCTGCACCTGATACTGCCCTGCAAACATCTGACGGACCATCTCCCGATATCCGGCATCCTCATCCACCACCAGCAGACTCTGACGCAGATTCTGCTTTTTCGTCTGTTCCGGCAAAAGCATTTCCCGCTTTTCCGGACACTGTTTCAAAATCTCTTCGAATTCTGATCCTGGCATGGGTCTGGCAAAAAGATAACCCTGTACGTAATCGCAGCCAATCTCCCGCAGGCGTTCCAGCTGCTCTCTGGTCTCCACACCTTCCGCAACCACACTCAAATTCATCCAGCGGGCCAGACTGACAATAAAACGAAGAATCCCCTGATCGACAGGCTTCGCCGTCTCACTCTGAATAAACTTCATATCCAGTTTTAAAATATCCATTTTCATCTGATTCAGCATATTCAGAGAAGAATATCCGCTGCCAAAATCATCCATCTCAATGATAAAGCCCAGCTTCCGCAGCCGATCCACAGTGCTGATGATCTGCCCCGGATTTTCCGTATAGGCGCTCTCTGTAATCTCCAGATGAAGCTCTGACGGAGATACCCCGTATTTTTCCACCAGATGCATCAGGCTTTCCGCCAGATCCGCCTGATATACATCCGCCCGGGATACATTGACCGAAACCGGCAGCCTGGGATACCCCTTTTCCCGCCATTCCTTTAATTTGACACAAACCTGCTCCCAGACGTACTGATCCAGCTGTGTAATAAATCCATTCTTCTCAAACAGCGGAATAAACTCTCCCGGAGACATGAAGCCCCACTCCGGATGAATCCAACGCACCAGAGCTTCCGCTCCTGCCAGCTGATCATCATAGAGATTATATTTTGGCTGAAAATATACGGAAAACTGGCCCTGCGCCAGTGCCTCTTCCATGTGATCCGTGATCACCTGTTCTCTCAGAAGCTTTGCACGGAGATCATCATCATAGACAGCAAAGCTTTTATGATACTGACCCTTGATACTGCCTGCTGCCAGCAGCGCCCGATCGCACATCTGTTCCACCGGAATCGATCGATCAGTGATCTCATACACGCCCCACTTCAAAATCACATTACTGTTGATATCAGAAAATTTCCTGAGACGGCTGCTGAAATCCAGAAATACCTCTTCTTTATATTCCAAATCTCTCTCCACAAAGCACAAAAAGCGGTCACCGCCCTGCCGTCCGCAGATTCCATGGGAACCGACTTTCTCCGCACAGAGCTCCGCCAGCGCCTTCAGCAGACGATCCCCTGCCTGAACGCCAAATACATCATTAAATAATTTGAAGTTTTCAATATCAGAACAAACGATATCGTATTCCCGATCCGGAAACTGAAGCAGCTGATTTCTGACCTGCTGATAGAAAAATTCCTTACTGTAAAGTCCGGTCAGATGATCATAGCGGTATTGGTTGACCACAGATGCCGTCTCCCGGAGATTAATAATACTGGCTACCCTGTGGAGAATTACCTGCGG
Source organism: Clostridium sp. (assembly GCA_016302185.1). GTDB lineage: Bacteria > Bacillota > Clostridia > Lachnospirales > Lachnospiraceae > Otoolea. The sequence goes on from JAEDOC010000020.1 coordinate 12,757, forward strand.
ATGGTAAGGTTTGGACACAAAATCCGTAGCTCCGTGAGACAGCGCCTCTACTTCATCTGATTCACTGTCACTCTGTGTCGTCACAATAACCGGAATCACCGCCAGACCGGCATCCCCTTTTACCTGTTCCAGAAATGTATAACCATCCATCACCGGCATCTGAATATCCAGAAGAATCAGTGCGATTTCGTGCTCCTGCCGTTTCAAGATATCCATTGCTTCCAGACCGTTTTCGGCCTCCACCACATCGTACTGAACATTCAGAATTTCTTTTAACATCTCACGGTTCAGTTCATTATCTTCTACAACTAATATCTCTTTTCTCGAAATCATCACACCAAATCCTCTTTATCGTTCTCCTCTGACGGAGCAGCTTTCACTGCCCCCCCCCGAAAAATAGAGCTGTATTGTATCCGCAGTTCTCTCATAGTCCGTCTTTACCTGCTCCATCCACGGCTGAGCCGTTTCCGGAATGGTGTCTGTCTCTGAGCGCAGAAGCTCTGTCAGCTGACTGGAAGAGTTCAAAAGACTCCGGAAGCCAAGATTCGCGCAGATCCCCTTCAGCGTATGGGCAGCCAGAAAAGCTTCCTTCCGGTTCCCCTCCCGGAAGTTCAGGCACAGCGCTTCAAAGCTTTTGTCCTCCAAAAATTTCCCAATAAATTTTTCAACCAGTTTCTTGCTGGGAAGGCGGCGGCATACATCCGCATAATCTCCGCCCAGTAATTGATAGCATTCTTCAAGGCTCATACTTCTATCTCCTGTCCTTATCTATTCTCATCGCCATGATTTCACGAATATCATCTTTAATGACATTTTCTTTGAGCAAATGACATACTTTGTGAAACAATATACCATAATTACTTTTATCATAGTATCATTTTATATATATTTCAACAAAATTCGACTTTATGTCACAATTGTTTTCAAGTCATATTCGTTGACTTTTTTCTTGAGTAATCTTCTGTCAACATATATAATAGTAGATAGAACAACGAGCATTACCGGAGGAAGCAGTATGGAATTTTCCGACAAACTCAACTTTTTAATTCATATATCACAGACTTCCAATAAAGAACTGGCACTGGAACTTTCCGTGGATCGCTCCTTTATCAGCCTTCTGCGCAACGGCAAACGCAATCTGCGCAACCGGCAGACCATCCGACGAATGGCCTTCTTTTTTGCCAGACACTGCAGTGCGGAATTTCAGCGCTATGCCCTTTCTGAGATGCTGGGACAGGTTTCCCTCCGTTCAGATATGCCCACCGCCGTTCTTGCCGGCCGGCTGGAGCAGTGGCTGGCCGGAGAAAATACCCTTGTTGATGCACTCGAAGAGGACATTTCTGTACCGTTTCCCGATTTTCAGACAGCGCCGTTCGAACCTTCCACTGTCCGATCCTCAGGACACTCCGAATTTTTTTACGGAGAAGAGGGACGGCGTGAGGTGATGCGACGCATGATGCAGGAAATCCGCGAAACGGAGGATCCGGATTCCATCCTGATCGTTACCGACGATAATCTGGAATATCTGCTCTCCGACTATCTTCTGACAAAGCAGGTACATGCCTGGCTGACAGAAACCATGGAACGGGGATTTTCCATTTGCCAGATTCTTCCTCCCATGAACTACATCAACCGCTATACGGAATCTCTGCGATTCTGGCTTCCCATGTATGCCACCGGGCAGATGAAGGTATATTACTATCCCAGGATCCGGGATAACCTCTACCGGCATTCCATCATCATCGTCCCCGGACGATGTGCCCAGTATTCCTCTGCCGTCCAGCCCGGAAGCACCAGCGATATCACTCTGTTTACCACAGATCTCACACTGGTTTCCGCTCTCCAGCGACAATATCAGCAGCACCTAAGCCTCTGCCGCCCCGCACTCAATGTCTATCATACTCTGGAAGACACGATCTCTCTGTTTCGGACCCTGTTCTCCCATTATGGCGGAAATACCATACAGCAGATCAACGCGCTTTCCATCAACACTGCGCCGGCAGAGCTTCTGGAACGCTTCATCCGAGAAGCAGCGAATCCTGTCTGGGAGAAAACATTGAAGCTGCACATAGAAGAAATCCCCCATTTTGAACAGACTCTGGCGCTTGGTCCGTTCATCGATATGTCCTTCCTGGCCACCGCTGCCGAGGTCCGTTCCGGAACGGTTCCGGTTGTCAGCGCAGGAGGCGGTATCCCTCTCAAACAGCTCTACTATACTCCGGAAACCTATGCTCTTCATCTGAAGAATATCGTGCGGCTGATGGAGCAATATGATAACTACTATTTTATCCCCTGTCCTGACAGCCGGCAGGATTATAACCTGGTTGCCTGCGAAAACGGAATCGCTGCACTGATCCATACGAAGGAGCCGTTCGTTACCCTGGAGATTCGCCGTCCTGAGATGGCGACAGCATTCCAGGAGCATCTGCTGCGCATCGCGGAGCGAACCGGATATGACGGTGTGCAGAAAAAAAAGATCCGCATGGAGCTGCGTGCGCTGATCCGCGATCTGGAGAGCTGAGAGCCTGACAGACCGCTACACCTGTACGAACCTGTCTCACTATAAAAAGGAGGGATTCTTATTCGCCCGAAACGAAAGCTATGGAAACGCATACCTCCGGTATGCCTGCTGCTGGCAGGAATTATTCTGGGCTTTGCCGCCTATTTATTCCATAATCATATAATAACCATGAGCCAGAACGCGAATTATCTGGCCGACGCCTCCGAACAGACGGTAAAACGAATTGACGATCTTCTCTGCAGTGCAGAAAACAGTCTGAGCGCCATTGCCAAGATGTATGAACATCGCTGTGTTTCTTCCGAACCGGAGGTAGAACTGCTGGAAGAGCTGACAGAGGATACTCTCTTTGACTATATCGGAACCATATCCGCCGACGGTCTTTTTACTGACAATCTGGGCAGGCAGGCTGATGTCTCCGACCGGGATTATTTCCTGGATGGCATGAGCGGTAACAGCGGCATGAGTGTCATCTTCAACGGCCGGGCCAGCGGAGAGGATCTGGTCATCTTCTACGCACCGCTCCATGAAAATGGCAAAGTAACCGGTATTCTCACCGGCCGCTACCGTCAATACCAGATGAAGAACATCCTCTCCTCCACATATTTCGGAGAGCCCGCCGACACCTATTTATTTCTGCCGGACGGAACGATCATTGCCAGCTCCGTTGAGAATTCTCCAAAGAATATTCTGGATATTCTGAACGATCAGGATACCCCCGGCCGGGATCCGGTTTCCCTGACCACATTGCAGGAGGTTCTGAAAAACGGCACCTCCGGCAGCTTTTCTTATAAAAATGACAACGGAACTACCTCCGCTTATCTGGCAAAGCTGCCGCACAGCAGCTGGATGCTGCTTCAGATCTTCCCTGAGAGCGTTACCAACGGGATGATCCAGACCTCCAACCGCAATGCCGGTTACCTGATTCTCTGGGTATCCCTGCTGTTTGCCCTCTACTTACTCCTGCTTCTTGCAGAAAATCACCGGGAGAAGGCCAAGCTGACCTCAGAAAAGCAGCAGATGCGGGAAATCGTTGACAGCACCTCCGGTCTGTTCAGCCTGTTTATTCTGGCTGATTTAAAGGAGAACACCTATCTCTATCTGAAAAATGAGGAATCGGAGCGCAGTCTGCTTTCGCAGAAGGGAAAACTCTCCGACCTGTTTGATGCATGGAATGAGCTGGACAAGGAAAACACAGCGGAGAAATATTTCTCTCCCCGCTATATTCAGGAGCATTTAACTCCTCAGGTTCCCTATCTTCAGTTTGAATACCATCTTCCGGGAAAGGATGAGTGCTGGAAACAGATTTCCATCCTGTGTCTGAAGCGGGAAAACAACATTCCCACCTCCATCCTGATGGCCGTCCAGGACGTTACAGAGATGAAACGAACCGAGCTTCGAAGCCGTTCTGCCATCGAGGACACTTATCGCGCGGCACAGGCTGCCAACGAAGCAAAACGAACCTTCCTGTTTAACATGAGTCACGATATGCGCACCCCCATGAACGCAATTATGGGATTTTCCCATCTGTTGGAGCAGAATGCAGATTCTCCGGACAAGGTGCGGGAATACAGCGCCAAGATCAGCTCCGCCGGATGCCATCTGCTGGATCTGATTAATGAGGTTCTGGATATCTCGAAGATCGAAAGCGGCAAACAGACCCTGACAATTGCAGAATTCTCTTTAAACGATCTGATCTCGGAACTGACAGCCGTGGGCAGAACACTGACCCGGGAAAAGGAACAGACCCTTCTTGTGGATCTGTCCAACACAGAACAGGATCGGCTGCTGGGAGACCGGCTCCGCTTACAGGAGATTCTGATGAACCTGCTGTCCAACGCCATTAAATACACGCCGAAAAACGGCTGCATTGAACTGGCTGTGAACAATCTGCCTCAGATCACTCCGGGATATATCCGGCTTCGCTTCCGCGTTTCCGATAACGGCATCGGCATGAGCCCGGAGTTCCAGGAAAAGATCTTCGATCCCTTCCTTCGGGAAAATGACAGCAGCGTCAGAGACATCCAGGGCACCGGCCTGGGTATGACGATCGTGAAAAGCCTGGTGGATCTGATGGGCGGCACGATCCGGATCGAGAGCGTAAAAGGAAAAGGCAGTACCTTCCTCGTAGAGCTGGAGCTGCGCCCCGCCGAAGAAAAACCACTGATCGAAGAAACAGAAAAAGAGAATCCTCATTATGATCTGTCAGGACTCCGGCTTCTTGCCGCGGAGGACAATGACATTAATGCAGAAATTTTAGAGGAGCTTCTGAAACCGGAAGGCATCCGCTGTGAGCGGGCGGTCAACGGCCGGGAAGCAGTCAGACTCTTCCGGGAGAACCCGCCCGGCTATTACGACGGCATTCTCATGGACATCCAGATGCCGGAGATGGACGGCTATGAAGCAGCCCGGGCCATCCGGGCACTGGATCGCGCGGATGCAGCATCCATTCCGATTCTTGCCATGACCGCCAATGCCTTTGCCGAAGATATCCAGAAGGCTCTGCTGGCCGGAATGAACGGGCATATCGCAAAGCCGGTGGACATAGAGGTGTTAAATGCGGCGCTGGGCAAGCTGATGAGGTAAGATATTTTTTCCAGCTGTATTCTGAAATAAACATCAATGAAGTTGAGCGGCTCATCCCAAAGAGCTTGCAGTGCAAAAAGGATGCAGGAAAAATCTCCTGCATCCTTTGAAATTTTATCAAGGCAGCACTGCCATCACATCGCTTACTTCCACCTTCTCATCAATCAGACCGTTCTCATACATCCAGTCGATGTTTTCCTGCCAGCATTCCTCTGTCTGGCTTAAGAACTCTGCGTTTTCCGTCTCCATTAACGGAAGCAGCGTCTGGCAGGATTTCTCCTCCACAGTCCGGGACAGCGGGAAATTCTCCTCACTCTGGTTATCCATTAAGATCTGAAGGCAGCCATCCGGATCTTTTTTTAAATCATCAAATCCCCTCTTCGACGCCCTGAGAAAACCTTCCAGCACCTCCGGCTCGCCCTCAATCATCTTATTGTTTGTCAGGAACACTGCCTCATAATAATTGGGAATTCCGTAACCGCTGACCGGGAAATAGTTGACCTCAAAGCCCTCTTCCTCCATCTGGGGAACCTCGTGATTCACCAGACAGCCGATGGTGGCATCCACATTGCCGGTGGTCATGGAGCTCATCAGTTCAAAACCAACGTTAATCAGGTTTACATCGGAAGCGTCCGCCCCCGCGTTCTCCATCATACATTTGACCAGTGCTTCACTGAGCACGGTTCCACCGTAACCAATGGTCTTTCCCACCATATCCTCCGGACTGGTGATATTTTTCTCCTTCAGAGAGAGGATGATATTCAGCGGCGACTGCACCACAGCACCGATGGAACGAATTCCCGTGTTCTGATTGGCTACCGCCTGAATCACATCCTGCTGATAATACAGGCCAATCTCTGCCCTTCCGGCAGCCACAAGAGCCAGCGCGTCATTATCGTTGGCCGGAAACTGAATTTTCACATCCAGTCCCTCTTCCTCATAATAGCCCCGCTCAATGGCAGTATAAAGAAAGGTGTGAAGCGCGTTGGGATACCAGTCTAGCACCACGTTCATCTCCCGCAGCTCCTTTGCTTCCGTTGTCGTTCCTTCCGTCTTTACTGCCGCAGCCGTTTCCTGTGACCCGCTCTTTCCCGCGCAGCCGCCAAGAGCTGCCATACCAAGGGCCGCAGCAAGCAGAGCCGCAGCCAATCTTCCTGTCTTTTTCATTTTATATCTGTTCCTTCCTGTTTTCGTTTTCGATATCTATGTATCTTTACAGATCACTTCTCCAGTGAATCATCCTCTTTTCCAGCACGGTTACCAGCCATACCACGACCATGGCCACCACAGAGAGCAGCAGGATCGGCGCAAAGACTCCCGCGCCGTCTAACTGGGTCATCATTCTCCGGCTGAAATATCCCAGGCCGCTCTGCGCCCCCAGCCATTCTCCGATGGCAGCTCCGATGATAGAGAGCGGAATCGCCATCTTGATGGCAGAGAAAAAGCAGGGCAGCACCGCAGGAACCTTCAGCTTCCAGAAGATCTGACGCTGATCCGCTCCAAAGGTAACCAAAAGCTCCTCCATCTCTGTCTTTACGGATTTAAAACCGTCAAATACGGTGATGGTGATCGGAAAAAAGGTGATCAGCACGGTTACCAGCACCTTGCTCCAGATAGAGTATCCGAACCAGAGCACAAATAAGGGGGCCAATGCGGTAGTTGGGATGGTCTGGGACGCAATGATCAGGGGATATAGTGCCTTTTCGGCTGTCTCACTGCAATCCATGAGAATCGCGAGTCCCAGTCCCAGTACCACGGAAATCACCAGTCCAATCCCCACCACACTCATGGTAGCGGGAAGATGGGCCCCGAGCAGGGGCTTTCGAAGCTCCCAGAGCCGTACCAGCACCTGCACCGGGGACGGCAGAATATACGCGGCATCGATTCCCATGGCTGCCCCCTGCCATACCATGAGGAGAGCAAATACCAGAATTGCCGCCGGCAGATTTCCGGCACATTTTTTTTCCTTCTTTTTCATGATTCCGCCTTCCTCTGCAGCATACCAATCAACTGTTCCTTTAATTCCAGCATCTCCGGCCGTTTTAAGCTTTCTCTTGTTCTCGGATAGCCTGCCGGAACCTGAATGGATTTTAAATGGTTCATCGGTGTTTCCTCCACCACCAGAACACGCCCGGATAAGAACACCGCTTCCTCCACATCGTGGGTGATAAAAAGAACGGTCTTTTTCTCCCTCTCCCACTGCTGCAGAAGCCACTCCCGCATGGAAAGACGGGTTAGATAGTCCAGGGCAGAAAAGGGCTCATCCAGAAGGAGAAGCTCCGAACCGGTCAGTAAGGTCCTGGCAAAGGCCGCCCGCTGGCGCATGCCGCCGGACAGCTCTCTGGGCGCCTTATTCTCCCAGCCTGCAAGTCCTGCGGATTTCAGTGCCCGCATCGCCTTCTCTTCCATCTCTGTCTTTGTAAAACCACCGGCAATCTCCATGGGAAGCTTTACATTTTCCTTAATCGTCCGCCACGGAAACAGCAGATCCTGCTGCGGCATGTAACCGCAATAGCATTTCTGACCGCTGATATTCCTCCCATCCACCAGAATCTCCCCGGAGGACGGCATCAGAAGCTGGTTCACCAGCCGGAATATGGTACTTTTCCCGCAGCCGGAGGCGCCGATTACCGAGACAAATTCTCCCTTATCCACTGTAAAGGACAGGTGGTCAATGATAGGTCTGTCTTCCGAAGCATACTGAAAGCATACATCCTTAAACGTCAGCATATCCTACCGCCTCATTTCCCATGCCATATCCCAGAAGGCAGCCTCATACCGGGAGCAGTTGATAAATATCTCCTCCAGATGACGAAGCTGTGCCTCGGAATATCCTGCGGTGAGACGATTGGTCAGCGCAATCAGCGCCTGATTCTGTTCGTGGTATTCCGGCGCCGCATAACCGGACACCCACTCTCCGTAAAACGGATGTGACAGTGCCTCGGGATGCTCCTTCACGATCCGCCCGGCAATCACCTCATAGCTGACTGCACAGG
>JAEDOC010000145.1 GCA_016302185.1 Clostridium sp.
TCCAACTCACTACGCCGGGCGTTAGCTGACGCGACGCCCTCATTTCCTGCGCTAAATCTCTATTTATTTTGCCAGATTTGCGAATTTTGTCAGCTCCGGCCTCCACATCAGCTGTATGGTTCCGATGGGGCCGTTTCGCTGTTTGGCGATGATTACCTCTGCTATATTGGGGGTGTCCGTATCCTTATTGTAATAATCATCACGGTAAAGGAACATCACCACATCGGCATCCTGCTCGATGGCTCCCGACTCACGCAGATCCGATAGCATGGGCCGGTGATCCGGCCTGGTCTCACAGGCACGGGACAGCTGCGACAGTGCCACCACCGGCGCATTCAGCTCTCTCGCCAGTGCCTTTAAGGAACGGGAAATCTCGGAGATCTCCTGCTGCCGGTTTTCGCCGCTCTTTCCGCTGCCGCTCATCAGCTGCAGGTAATCGATGATGACGATACTCAGGCCATGCTCCAGTTTCATCTTCCGGCATTTGGAACGCAGCTCCATCACAGAAATACCCGGGGTATCATCAATAATCAGCTTGGAATTGCCGATGGTTCCTATGCCTTCCACCACCGCATCCCAGTCAGAATCTGTCAGCGTACCGGTACGCAGCTTCTGGGAATCCACATTAGATTCCATGGAAAGCATACGGTTCACCAGCTGCTCCTTGCTCATCTCCAAACTGAAGATCATGCAAGGCAGCCCTTTTTTCACCGCCACATGCTCCACCACATTTAAAACAAACGCAGTCTTACCCATGGACGGACGAGCCGCAATCAGAATAAAATCCGACGGCTGGAAGCCGGAGGTTCGGTAATCCAGATCGATAAATCCGGTGGGAATTCCAGTTACTGTGCTGTTGCTTCTGGATGCAGCCTCAATCTTCTCCAGAACATTTAACGCCACCTGCCGGATCGGCACAAATTCCCCCGATCCGCGGCTCTGCAGCAGATCGAAAATGGATTTCTCCGTGTGAGCCAGGATGTTCTCCAGCTTCTCCCTGCCTCCGTAGCAGAGTCCCTCGATCTCCTCATTGATCTTAATCAGCCGCCGCAAAACCGCTTTTTCCTTTACGATCGTGGCGTAAGACTTGATATTGACTGCCAGAGGAGCCGAGGTCATGATATCACGCAAGAACTCCAGGCTGGCCACCTCCGGCGGCACATCCTTCTCCTTCAGACGATTCTGAAGAGTCACCAGATCCACCGGTTTTCCCTCGTTAAACAGCTCCACCATGGCCTCAAACATCACGCCGTACTGGTGCTGGTAAAAATCGGCGCCTGTAATCAATTCAGACGCCGCAATAATTGCCTCTCTGTCCATCAGCATGGAGCCAATCACAGACTGCTCCGCTTCCACACTGTGAGGAAGCACACGCTTTATCAGAGCTTCTTCCATCGAAAATCCTCCGGTCTTACGCCTCTACTACCTTTACCGTCAGTTTTCCGGTCACATCCTTATGAAGCTTTACCGGAACCTCATGGGTACCAAAGGTTTTCAACGGTTCCGGAACAACCAGCTTCTTCTTGTCAATCTCCATTCCCAGCTGATCCGTGATGGCCTTGGCAATCTCCTTGGAAGAAACGGAGCCAAATGCCTTTCCGCCTTCTCCGGCACGGATTGATAAGGTAACGGATTTTTCCGCCAGCGCTGTCGCCAGATCCTTCGCCGCCTGCAGCTGCTCTGCGGCAATCTTATCCGCATTGGCCTTCTGAAGCTTTAAATCATTAAGATTCTTCGGAGTTGCCTCAATTCCCAGTTTCTTCGGCAGAATAAAATTTCTCGCATAGCCGTCATTGACCTTTACTACCTGACCCTTTTTACCCAGTGCCTTTACATCCTCTAATAATACTACTTCCATCTTAAATCTCTCCTTTTTCCAGCATATCGGCAATGACCGCCTTTAAGCGGCTCTTTGCCTCTTCCATGGTTGTCTCCTTTAACTGTGCCCCCGCAATGGTCCGGTGGCCGCCGCCGCCCAGCTTCTCCATCATCACCTGCACATTGATCTCATCAATGGAGCGGGCACTGAAATAGATGGTGTCATTCAGCTGCGTCAGCACAAATGATGCCTTGATTCCCACAATATCCAGAAGCTCATTGGCCGCCTGGGCTCCCACCACCGTAGGGCTCTCCAGACCTTCGGATGGACATTCGGAAATTGCAAAATACTCTCTGAAAATCTCTGCCTTCTGGATCGCCTCGGCTCTCGCCTTGTAATCCTCCAGCTTATCCCGGAACAGCTTTCTCACACGAACCACATCTGCGCCGTTTCTGCGCAGGAAGGCAGCCGCCTCAAAGGTGCGGACACCGGCCTGGTTCATGAAATTATTGGTATCAATCACAATGCCGGCATACATGGCATCCGCCTCCGCCGGTTTTACCCGGATACCGTCCCCGATGTACTGCAGAATCTCCGCCACCATCTCACAGGTGGACGATGCGTACGGCTCCACGTAAGACAGAACCGCATTGTCGATGATCTCGCTGCTCTGACGGTGATGATCCAGAACCACAATGGTTCTGATCTTTTTTAACAGTTCCGGGGCTTCCGTGATGCTGGGCCGGTTCACATCCACCACCACCAGCATGGTATTGGCGTCCGCCCACTCCGCCGCCTCTTCTCCGGTCATCAGAAGATCCTCCGGATAATCGGCACTGTTCTGGAACCGCGCCATCATCGGCTTCACGGAAGAATTAACTCCGTTCACCACAATTCTAGCTTTCTTATTGAAGAACGTGGCAATCCGCCAGATACCCACAGCTGCGCCGAAGGAATCAATATCGCCAATCTTATGTCCCATGATCAGCATCTTATCCTTGGTATCCATCAATTCCCGCATGGCGTGAGCCTTCACACGGGCCTTCACGCGGGTTGTCTTCTCCAGCTGCTGCGACTTGCCGCCATAGTAGCGAATGCGGGAACCATCCTTGACCACCGCCTGATCGCCGCCGCGTCCCAGTGCCATGTCAATGGCGGTACGGGCATAATCATAATTCCGGCTGTAGCAGTCACCGTTCATACCCATACCGATACTCAACGTCACTGCCATATCGTTGCCGATATTCACCGTCTTCACATCCTCCAGAATCGAAAAACGGTTTTCCTGCATCTCCTCTGCGTACTGCTGCTTGACAACGAAGAAATACTTATCCTTCTCCATCTTCTTCACAATACCGTCCAGATTTGCGATATATTTTGTGATCTTCCGATCGATCAGCGCAGACAGAAGAGAACGGCGTACCTCTTCCACGCTGTCCATGGCCTCATCATAATTATCCAGATAGATCAGTCCGGCCACCAGACGCTGGTTATCAATCTCCTGCTCATACGTCAGGATCTGCGTTTCATCAAATAAATATACTGCCAGCAGCGCCTCTCCGGAATCCGCCGTATCCATTCCCAGCCGCATGCCCTCCTCCTCATCCATACAGATGCGGCGGACATCCACCTGATAAAACCGTCCGTCAAAGGAAGAATGGATACTGGCTGCTTTCTCCATCACCTCCAGAAAATCTCTTGTAATCTCCGGAAACAACATGGAAAGACTCTTTCGGCAGCTCTTATCCTCATTCACAATCGCAGAAAATGCCTTATTCATCCACAGAAGATGACCGCTCTCATCCGTGATGGCATAAGGTATTGCCATATCGTAGAGAAGCTGCTTCTGCACCCAGGCATATTCCGCAGAAAACTCCACCAGCCCGGAGAGGATTCTCTTCTTTCTGTAAAACAGCAGCCAGAATGCAACGATCACATAAAGAATGGTAAATCCTGACATCACAAGTCCGGCTCTGGCGCTTACCGCACCTACCGCCAGATTCGCCGCCACCAGAAAGACGGACAGAATGATCGGCCACTGCAGATATACTCCCAGCTGACCCTGTATTTTTGTATTCTCTTTCATTTCCTTCTCCTGTGAAAAACAATTGCCTATTCTGTAGATTATAGCATAAAGAAATGCTTTCGTCCACAAATCACAGTAAAAAGTGCCACCGGGGGATACCTCCCGATGGCACACAGCCCTTTCTTCCGATTTTCACATCGTTCCTCGCCTTTTCTCCGGCCGGCAGCCTAATTTACCGCCTCACATAGAATCTCCACGCATTTCTCCAGGCCCAGTTCCCCGCTGTTCAGCATCAGATCATAATTTTCCCTGCTGCCCCATTTCTGATTCGTGAAATTCTCATAATGGATCCTGCGTCTCTTATCCGACTGATATAAGAATTCATCGATATTCTCCTGCAGAACCCCATATGCTTCCACCGCTCTCCGCTTCCGGATCTCCCGTTCCGCATAAATAAAGACTCTGAGAACATCCGACCGGCTCTTTAAAATATAGTCGGCACACCGTCCGATGAAAACACATGAGCCTTTCTTCGACGCCTCCACGATGGCCTTCTTCTGTGCCACAAAAATCTGCTCCGTCAGCGGAAGCTCACTGATCTTCGGTTCTCTGGGATACGTCATACCGTAGAGTGTTCCCATAGCAAAATTATAGAGAAGACTGTTGGTCAGCCGCTGTTCCCGATCCGCAATCAGATCCGGCGGGAAACCAATCTCCCTGGCCGCCGCATCAATCAGCTCTTTATCATAGAACTCCATTCCCAGCTTCTTCGCCGCCATGTAGCCTATCTGGCGTCCTCCGCTCCCGTATTCCCGGCTGATTGTGATGATCTTCTTTGCCATATTGAGCCCCCCTTTTCGCGGTATTAATTCTCAACTTCTGGGATGAACAGAATTAAATTTCAATATCTTCTGTTTTATTATATCATATTGCAAGATTTTTTCCAATATAGTACATAAAATTTCTGTTTATTTTAAGGTAATATTAAAAAAATATCTGCCCCGGATACCGGCAGAATCACATCCGGTACGCGGAACAGATATTTTTTGATAAGGAAGGTACATCTATAACAAATTTACTGAAATCTCTGAATTTCTTTTCTCAGCTTCGGCCCGACGAGAATCGCCAGCAAAATCTTCACTGCATCTCCGGGAAGATAAGGAATCACACCGACACCAAGGCCCG
>JAEDOC010000146.1 GCA_016302185.1 Clostridium sp.
CCATTGAGGCAGGCGGACTGGTGGCAGTTGCCAGAAATCCGGTGAAAGTATCTTATGCAAAAGAGAACTGTGCGCTGGGCGGCGTAAGCTTCGCCATTGAAACAGGAAAGGCTTTCCTGAAAGGTCTGGAAACATCTCCGGAGGAGGCGGTGAAACAGTTATGTGCCTTCCTGAACGGCCGTATTCTCGCAAGAGGGCCAGTGAAAAACTTCTCCATTGAGACCACCGGTGGATTTGATGTGGGTTATGCAGATGTAGATGGCTGTGAACTGACCTTCTGGAATGAGTACGCCACAGCAGAGAAAGACGGGGAACGTCTGGCAACCTTCCCGGATCTCATCATGACCATCAATGCCCGGACGGGTGAGCCGGTAACGACTGCGATGATGGAAGAAGACCTGGATGTCTATGTAATCGCTGCAGACAAAAAGCAGCTGAAGCTTTCTACGACCATGTACGCACCGGAGCTTCTTAAAGCAACCGAGGATGTAATTAAAAAAGATCTGATCAGTTATCTGGATAAATAGGAGGATTTGGAAACATGTTAATGAAGCAGATTATCGACGCCTATGAAGTGCTGGACAGTGCTTTTGTGACGGGAGAAAAGGTAAAAGAATATCTTCTGGGCATCAAACCGGATGCCAATATTGAGGTATATGAGCTGGTGGGTCCGAAAGGAAGCACGGATATGCTGAAGGTTCGAATTCCGGGTAAAAATGGTAAAATGAATGGAGGCGATGCTCCGACTATCGGTCTTCTGGGCCGTCTGGGCGGTATCGGCGCCCGTCCGGAGAGAATCGGCTTTGTATCCGATGGAGATGGCGCGCTCTGTGCAGTTGCACTGGCGGCAAAGCTTCTGGATATGCAGAACAAAGGCGATATTCTGGATGGAGACGTATTTATCTCCACGCACATCTGTCCGGATGCGCCTACGGCGCCGCATGATCCGGTTCCGTTCATGGGCTCTCCGGTAGAAATGTCTCAGGTAAACAAAGAAGAAGTCTCTCCGGAACTGGATGCCATTCTTTCCGTTGATACAACCAAAGGAAACCGTGTCATCAACGCCAGAGGTTTTGCCATTTCCCCGACTGTAAAAGAGGGTTATATTTTAAGAACCTCCGAGGATCTTCTGGATCTGATGCAGATCACTACCGGAAGGCTTCCCTATGTGTTCCCGCTGGCAACACAGGATATCACGCCTTATGGAAATGACGTACATCACCTGAATAGTGTTCTTCAGCCCTGCACAGCGACCAATGCGCCGGTGGTAGGTGTGGCAATCACCACAGAGACCATGGTTCCCGGATGTGCGACGGGTGCAACTCACGCAGCAGACGTTGAAGAAGCAGCGCGCTTTATGCTGGAGGTTGCAAAAGCATTCGGAAGAAAACAGTGCAGCTTCTACGATGAAAAAGAATATGCAAGGCTTAAGAAGCTGTATGGCAGCATGAAGCATTTACAGACCCTTGGAGAGGAGTAGGAGGCGGTCTTATGAAAATAGGAGCAGTAACCATCGGACAGGCGCCGAGAGTAGATGTCACAGCTGACATTCTGCGTATTTTTGACGATTCTCTGGAGCTGATTCAGGCCGGCGGTCTGGACGGTCTGACGAAAGAAGAGATAGCAGTCTTTGCTCCCGGCAAGGACGATTATGTACTGGTTTCCCGCCTTCAGGACGGAAGTTCTGTAACGTTTGCAGAGCGTTACATTCTTCCCCGTCTTCAGGAAGCCATTTCAAAGATGGAAGAAGAAGGATGCAGTCTGATTATGATGTTCTGCACCGGCAGTTTTCCGGAGACGCTTTCCACCAAAGAGATTCCCATGATCTATCCCTGTGAGCTTCTGAATCGTCTGGTTCCGCTGATGACAAAAAAATCCAGTATTATCTGTATGACCCCGTCTCCGCTTCAGACGGAGCAGTGTGAGAACAAATGGCGCAATTATGTCAGAGAGGTCAAAGCTATTGCAGCTTCTCCTTACGGAGAATGGGAGGCGCTTGAGCAGGCAGCGGAACAAATCAGGGATATGGAGGCAGATCTGATTGTCCTGGATTGTATCGGATATACACAGGAAATGAAAGAAATGTTTGCCCGGAAAACAGGTAAGAAGGTTGTCCTTCCAAGGACTCTTCTGGCCAGAGTGGTTTCGGAACTGACCGATGTATAGATATAGAGGAAATGTAGGATGAGTAATCTGGTAAAAATAGCAGAAGGTGTGTTGATGTCCTGCTTGGCAGTAAAGCCTGGGGAGGAAGTTCTCATCATCACCGATGACAGCCGCAGGGAAATCGGAGAGGCGCTTTATGAAGCAGCCGGAAATCTTGGCTGTGAAAAATTATTGATGGTGATGGCTGAGCGGGAATTAAGCGGTGAGGAGCCGCCGAAGGCAGTGGCGGAAGCCATGAAGGCTGCAGATGTAGTGATTGTGCCTACCGCAAAATCGCTTACCCACACCAATGCACGTATAGAAGCAGCAAAAGCAGGCACAAGGGTAGCTACCATGCCGGGGATCACAAAGGAGATGTTTTCTCAGGGTGCGATGACGGCGGATTACACAGCCGTGGAAAAACTGACGGCTGCCGTAACAGAAATGCTGACAAAAGCCCGGACAGCCCGTATTGAAAAAGCAGGAAAGGTTCTTACTATCTGTCTGCAGGGAAGAGACGGAGTGTCAAGTCCGGGGGTCTACCGTGAAGCAGGAAAATGCGGTAATCTTCCTTCCGGAGAGGCTTATATCGCACCTCTGGAAGATGGTTCGGACGGAGAAATGATCATTGATGGTTCTATGGTAGGAATCGGTAAGCTTGACAGCCCGCTCCATATGGTTATCTCCGGAGGAAAACTCCGCTCCGTTACTGGTGAAAAAAGTGAGCTTCTGGAGGTTCTTCTGAAAAATGAAGTAAACGGGACTCTGTGTGAGCTTGGAATCGGAACCAACGAAGCAGCAATCCTGAATGGGATCATCCTGGAGGATGAAAAGGTGTACGGAACCGTTCATATTGCTTTTGGAACCAATACCTCTTTTGGAGGAATCAACAAGGCAGAGTGCCATATGGATGGAATCATTCTGAAACCGACGCTGTATCTGGATGAAGTCAAAGTAATTGAAAATGGTGTATTTCTAGTATAAATTCCAGGAGGCAGGAAAATGGAAAAAAAATTCAAAATCGGTCTGATTCGTGTTTTGACAACAGAAGACCAGGAGGTCTTAAAGGCTCATGGGAAACAGATTATGGAACATTTCCCGATGCTGGAGGTGGAGACAAAATGCATTCCCGATCAGTATGAGGGAATACACAGCCCGGAGTTAGGTGAGCTTGCGATTCCGAAAATCGTAGCTGTCGCTAAGACCTTCCAGGATGCAGACATGATTATTGTAAGCTGTGCAGATGATCCGGGAGTTGCGGAAATCCGTCAGGCTCTTCCCGGAATTCCGGTTACCGGAGGCGGAGAGACTACCGTAGCGCTTGCACTGAAATATGGAGAAAAAATCGGTGTACTGGGTATCACTGACTATGCGCCGCAGGCTTATCTGCGGATAATTCCCGATAAAATCATCCTGGGCAAACCGGAAGGAGTGGACAGCACGCTGGATCTTATGAAGCCTGAAGGAAGAGAGAATGTTATCAAAATGGGACTGGAACTGAAGGAACAGGGCGCTCAGGTAATCGCCCTTGCCTGCACCGGACTTGCAACCATAGGGATTGCAGAGGAGCTGGAGAAAGCCACCGGTCTTCCGGTCATCGATCCGGTACTGGCGGAAGGGCTGTTTGCGTATTTTGAATCCATCCGCAGGCGTTAATCCTGTGATAGAGCTGAAAAATGAGGAAAGGAACATATAAGACCATGAAACTACAGGAGGCGATCCGAGATCGCCACAGTATTCGTTCTTTTGCACCGGATGCGGTTTCGGAAGACCTGCTCCTTGAGCTTGCCGATGCGGCGCAGTATGCGCCCTCTGCCAGCAATCTGCAGGCATGGAGATTTTTATTTATCACAGATCCCGAGCTGAAAGAAAAGGTGGATTTGTTTAGTCCGGGGCTTTCCGGTAAGCCTCCGGTGATTCTTGTCATATGCTCCGATCTGGAAAAAGCAAGGAAAAAGGGCGGCAGGAATTCAGAAAGCTATGGCTGTCTTATGGATGCCTCCATGGCGGCTGAGAATCTGATGCTGAAGGCCGTAGAACTTGGGCTGGGTACCTGTGCCATCAAGTCCTATAATGAAACGGCTGTGCGCAGGATTCTGTGTCTTCCGGAGCGGTATCGGATCGAGATGCTGGTTTCCATAGGCTATCCCCAGGGAGAACCCCGCTGTCCGAAACGGCCTCCCGTAAACGAGGTGGTATTCTTCAATTCACTGATGTAGCCGGAAAATTTATTTACAGTAAGAGCCGGGCCTTAAAATGGCCCGGCAAATTTATTTTGGAGGTATGTATGAATTCAGAATTTGAACTTCTGGTATATTTGATAACCAGTGCGAAAGCGCTTCCGGATGAACCGGAAAGCTACGGTCCTATCCGTCTGGCGGAAGCAGCATCCCAATTGTGCCGCATATTATGTGAAATCTATCCGGAGTCGCAGGAATACAGAAAACTGCTGGAATGCATAGATGCAGACAAAGGAAAAGCTCTCACAGAGCCGGAAGCATTTTTCCGTATGCTGGAACAGGCGTCTGAAATGCTGGTGGAATGCCTGTAGGTATAGATTCCAGAATGAATGGGCAGTATTCCAATATCAGCAAAGCTAATCACTGGACCCGGACGACTCCATAATTGACAAAACGCCGGAACGTGCTATAATTTGCAGGCAGGCATGAGCCGTGCAGAGACAGGACCGCAGGAATTTGCGTATGCTTGCATACTTATTCTCTGGTGCCTGACCCCGCTGTGTGTCATTGGTTATGCAGACCAATTGGGTTCCGGTGTAAGGATTTTATTTAAGTACTCAAACTTCCCACACCAATAAGGTGTGCTGAACCTTGCTACGAAAATAAAACTCGTATCCAAGAACTGAACCTTGACAACAAATGT
>JAEDOC010000147.1 GCA_016302185.1 Clostridium sp.
GTTCTGGCGCTGGGCGCAAAGCCCATCATGGCAGAGCATCCCCGGGAGGTCGCCCGGATCGCCCGGATGGCCCGCGCCCTCACCGTGAGTCTGGCCAATATCACCGATGCCAGAGCCGAATCCATCCGGATTGCCGGCAGAGAGAAACGGGCCGTCATCGACATGGTCGGCATCACCTGCAGCTCCTTCCGCATGGAGCTGGCAAAGGATTTCATCCGCGACTGTCATCCTGCGGTGATCAAGGGCAATGTATCGGAGATCCGGGCCGCCGCGGGTGTGGATTTTAACGACTCCGGAATCGATGTCAGCCGCCGGGACGCGGTCACAAAGAAGAATCCTTCCGCGCAGCAGCAGATGGCAAAGATCATGACTGCTTATGCCGCTGCCGCCGATGCCGTGATTCTGGCCAGCGGGGAGGTCGATCTGATCGCCTCCCCCGACGGAGCGGTCTGCTTCGTGGAAAATGGTTCTCCTGCCATGGCCAATGTCACCGGAACCGGCTGCATCCTGACCTGCATCATCGGAACCTACCTCTCCGTGACCGACCCCTTCACCGCCTCGGCCCTCGCCGCAGTTACCTTAGGCATCGCAGGAGAACTGGCCGATGCCTCCCACGGCCTCGGCACCTATCACATCGGCCTGATCGACGCACTGTCCACCATGAGTGATGAACAGGTAAAAGCACTGGCAAAAATCTCATCTTTCCATTTTTAGATTCGCGTCTTCATAATCGCGTCTTCATAATCGCATCTTCATAAATCCTGACATCATACAGGCTCCTGCTGCCCCGGCTGCTCTCACCTCCGGCAGCCGTTCCGGGGTGATGCCGCCGATGGCATAGACCGGGATATGGCAGGCTTCACAGACCTCCTTCAGAAAGCAGAGTCCCCGTCCGGGCAGCCCCTTCTTGCAGTCCGTCTCATAGATATTGCCGGCGAACACATAGCCGGCTCCCAGCCTCTCTGCCTCCAGGGCATCCGCCACGGAATGGACGGAGGTTCCCACCAGATCATACATTTCGATTTCTTCCATCGTTCGAAGCTTCTCCAGAGGAAGATGAATCTTTCTGTAATTCAGCGACTCAGCCGCCCCCGTAAAAGAGTGGAGAATCAGCTCTGTCCCGTGGGCACGGCAGATAGAAAGTACCTCCGAAGCCAGCGAAAGATACGCATCACAGGGCAGATCCTTTTCCCGCAGCACCATCGCCCGCGGCTGCAAAGACGCAATCCAGTCAATCTGCTCCAGATATGCCTGATACCACTCTGTACCCGGAGCGAAAACGCACTTTTTCCCGCATAACTGCCGGTTGGTTACGGCTATCATCTTCTCATACATCGCCCTGCATCCCTTCTGTGATCACAAATCCGAAATAGTCCCGGTCTGCCTCCTGCATCAGAATAGAACCGTCCCTGCCGCTGATTACCAGAGCAAAACGTCGGACATCTCCATTTTCGTCCTCATACTGAAATCCGTACTGCGGAAGATCGCCTGTGAAAGCCACCTCTGTCACAAGCGGTCTCTCAAGCCACGAATCCTTCGGTCCGGACATCTCCGGATAAGCCTCAAACTCTATGGAGCCGGATTCATTCACATCCACCACGGTAAGAGAAAGTATGGTAAACTGCTTCACCGGCCGTTCCGGAATAAATACGATACAGGAGGTTCCCTCTTCCCCGGAAGCGACAGAACACTCATCATAATCCATCAGAGCTCCCGCCTCCTCCAGCCATCGGACGGAAACAGCAGGTCTATCCGAACCAAAACCGGAAAACGGTGTCAAAGGCAGAACACCCCCGGCTGGGTCCAATGCCCAATAATCCTCCAGCGACATATCCGCATCCTCAGACTCTGCCGGATCCCAGCTTCCGGTTGTATTGTAGTAGACACGAAGATCGCCGGAACCATTCTCATCGGGATGGGTAAAAAGAAAGCTCTGACATTCCAATGCCGTTCCGTCCCGTGTGAGGGCAAAGGTGCCCTGACCGCTCTCCATCGCACTGTTGGAAGCATAGTGGAAGAAGGTGCCGCTGCCCATATACGAATACATATTTCGGTACCACCCCTCAAAAACAAATCGGGGCGTTCCGTCCACCAGGGTATAGACTGCGTTTACCATTCCGCCGTACTCCGGAAACGTACCTATCACCAATTCCGGAATGCCGTCTCCGCTCAGATCCTCTATCACATATCCTATGGCATCCAAAGCGTTATCCTCTATCCCTCTGGCGCTCTCCAGCACTCCCATTTCGCCCGGAGCATCGCCATAATCCTCATACGGATCGGAAATGATCGTATAAAAGTGCTTTAATATCTCATCATAAGACGATACCCCCGTCTGCGCCGGCTCTTCCGCCTCCGTTTCCTCCGCTTCTGTCTCTTCCGCTTCTTCTGTAAGCGCTCCGGAGGAATCCTCCGTTTCCAAAACCACAGTCTCCTGCTTCGTTTCCGCATTCTCCGCAACAGATTCTGATTTACCTGCTCCACATCCGGAAACCGCAAAGAGCAGAACCACAGCAAGACCTCCCGCTAAAATTTTTCTTAATTTCCTGTTCATTTATACCCTCCTCATGACTCCTGAATTTATATACCGGAATCGGAATTTCAACACTGTTGAACTTTTTCCATAATGATAACATAAAAATAAGCTGATGTATATTTTTCATTCATATACATCAGCTCATTTCATAAACATACTTTATCTACACTCTGCAGTCCTGAGAATCAGGATTGTGTTTTTGTCCTTGTTAGCTGCCGTTATTGGCCATAATACAGCCTCCTGATCTTGTCAGCCACACTTTCGTTGCATTTTGAGAAGGCTTACCTTTAGAAATATGGACGTGAATGGGTTCTCCAAACTCGTTTGACCAAAAATATACCTTATAACCACTTACCGTAAATAAACTAGGCAATCCGAACCCCTCCATTAGCAGCGTACTTATAAATCAAATGAGCATTACTCTGCAATAGTTTTTGGAATAACTCTATTTCTGAAGCTGAATAGCCATCATTTTGCAGCCATTTATAATCTGGAAGTATGCATCTGGCAGAATCAAAACCGTCCTCCGTCGGACGTTCAAAATTTACTATTACCTTTTTCTGTCCATCCTCCTCAATAATCTGGGAATGCACAATTTCCGTTTCGTCTGCAAGAGTCATATATGGATACATCATAAATCCCCGCCTCCATTCTTCATCCTGATTATATTATACACAAAAGACCAAACAAAGAAAAGTGCAAAATTTATGGTTCCGTCAATAAATCGAATCGCTGTTCTCTCCGATACTACTGCAGGATCAGCCCGCCCCATTCGATCACATAATAGGAACAGCCCTCGCCGCCGCGGCTCAGCTCATATCCTTCCGGCTCCTGTACCGGCTGACCGTCATCCCTCATAAAAACAAACCAGATCCGCTCCAGGCTCTCCGGCGTTTCAGCGATGGTGACAGGCATCGCAAGATCCACCCGTGCGGTATTCTGGGGATACATCAGATAATCCACTCCCGGATCCAGCTTTTCAGTCCAGAACTCCGTGAAATCCTCTCTCTCCTTCTCATTGAAGCCAAGTCCGGATACAATCCTCTCCAGACTTTCCTTCCGTGTTCCGGCCGGTATCCGCCAGCCTGCTTCGGTTTTAAAAAGATACGGTTCTGTCACTGACTCATAGAAGAGATAGTCATATGTACCTCCGGCTGCATCCGTGAGATGGCTCTGTGTATCCGCAGTGACCTGCCAGCAGCTCCGGTATTCTGGTATGGTAACCGTCAGAAGCTCCGGTTCCTCGAAAGTGACCGTAACCTCCCGTTTCTCCTCCGAGTAAACATAGAGATTCGGCTTGTAAACTCTGGTTCCGTCCGGAAGCTTATACCGTTCTCTCTCCGGCCTGTCCCCGTAGTCCTCCGGGTTATTGAAGATTCCGTCAAAAGCTCCGTTTCGGATCATATCCAGAATCAGATCCAGCACCAGGCTCAGGATCATGCCCCAGGGAAAGCCGATCGTCAGGCCGATAACGGAAAAGGCCGCAATTCCGAATTCCGCCGTCAGCAGAGCAACCTCCATCAGCTGCTCCCCCACGGTATCTCCCTGCAGATTTATGATGTCCGGAAATAAGGAAATCGCATCGTGAACTCCCATGAGGGATCCATAGGCTTCTATGACATTCGCCAGATCCTCGAAGGCTCCCTTAGTATCATAATAATGCGGTGAGCGTTTATAGATATGATTCATCCGGTACCTCGCCGCATCCCCTATTGCGCCCAGAGCCTCATCGATTCCGGCATCGACGGTTTTCTGTCGATATTCCTCCGCCCAGTCTTCCCCCTCATCCAGCAGAGACCCGAGGGGCTTGGGCTTTGCCCCGCTGTGAATCAGCTGATTATACAGGGGGTTGGCCTTTCTCCTGTCCTGCTTCGCTTTCTCCTGTTCACTCTTAAAGTATCCCGCCTGTGCACTGTCGCTCCCGGCAGCTGCCAGCGCCTGCACCTGGTAAGAAAAGGTGATTGAGAGGATCAAAAGCACTGCCAGAAATCGTTTCATCTTCTTTCTCATCATCTTCCGCATCCTCCTTCTCACCTCCCCTGCCTGTCCCCGGCCTGTTCGGCATACCAGAGGATCTGCTGCTGCTTTGTCTCACTTAAGCCCCGCTCCAGCGCGTATTCAAAATACATCTCCATATCCTCGTCATTTCCTTCATAGTAGGAGAGCGCTCCCAGATAATACCAGCTTTCCGCATCCTCCGTATCCAGACGGAGTGCCTCCAGCAGCCGGTATTCCGCCGACGCATAATTTCCCTCATAGAGGGCTGCCGCCCCGGCCATCTTCTGCATATGCTGCCATTCCGGCCATTGATCCGCCGCCTCCGGATACATCTTTGCAAGTATTTTATTGGCCTTCTCCGAACCATCCTCCAGGCAGGCGATTTCCTTTAGGTAATAATATTCGGCACTGGTACGATCCTCTCTCTCCAGCAGACGCAGCGCCTCTTCTGTCTTTCCT
>JAEDOC010000148.1 GCA_016302185.1 Clostridium sp.
TGACGGTTTAAATAAGCCAGTGTCTTCGCCATCTCCCCGTTTTCCCGCCGCAGATCTGAGATAATAACCTCTAAGTTAGCCACATGATTGTTGGTGAGACGCTGTACCTCCTGTACCTTGCGAAGTGCCACATCCTTTTCCGAAAGCTCCGCCTGCAGCCCGGCAATCCGATCCTTCGCCATGGTCAGCTGATCATCCACCCGGGCCAGCGCCTCCATGCTCTTGGACTCCACCATGTAATCTTCCTGATACGTCCGCTGATTTTCTCCATGGACATACTCCTGAAACGAGCGTTCCATCTTCTCATAAAGCTCCAAAAGCTCCTCTCCGCTTCCGCAAAACTGTGGAAAATGTCCAAGGAACTCTTTTTCACTCTGCACCGGAAGCAGGCTTTTATACCGGCGATAGAAATAGGCCAGTGTCCGAAAGCGCACGAACGCCTCCGGAATCGGGAAGAAATACACCCATTCATAGTCAATGGCATAGACCCCATCCTCTGTCACCAGCATATTTTCAAACAAGGCATCAATATTGGATACCCGATAGGAATCCCCATCTAAAAGCTTTGAGAGCTCTTCCGGTGCATAAGAATCCAGCTCCTTCTGACAGTTAAACACCTCTGAAAACTCCGGTGTTATCTCAAAGGGTACAACCGCATCTTCACGAACATCGTAAATCAAATCCATGGCTTCTGCCACGGCATCATAAATCTTCTGTTCCTCTAAGGATGCAGAAATCTTCTCTCCCAGAAGCTCCGCCATGGTGCGCCCTTTCAGATATGGAAAACGAACGCTTCCGTCATCCCCGGAAAATTCCGGCTTTGCCAGCTTCAGTCGGTTATTCTGACAGCTCAGACCCTGATATTTTTTCTCAAATGAACGGATATGGGCCGCGCCTTCCGGCTTCAGCGCAGACTTTTCCACCAGAAGTTTGCCATTCTCCTTAAGGATCTCCGTCTTAATCTGGAAACGGTCCTGCCTGGTTCTGTTGTATTTGATATATGTTATCTCTGCCATGACTGCCTATTCTCCTTTTTTCCAGATTACCAGAAATGAATTTGAAAACTGTTGAAACTGCCCGTCCTCGCAGACTGCATCATAAGCGCTTCCCATCTCCATGGAGGTATAGCGCGGAAAATCATACACAGGAAGAATTCCTGTCAAATCGCCTTTTTTCGGAAGATAATCATCGGAATAAATCTCTGTTGCGATCCGGTAGTCCGGCACCGGATAGTAGAACCTTCCTCCCGGAAGCAGTGCCTCCAATTCCCGCCGGGTCATCGAGACGCCTTCCCGCACCGCTCCGGCAAAATATTTGAGCCCGAACCGGTTGCCGACCGCCAGCAGAAGGACTCCTCCCGGAGCCAGCAGAGCTTTTGCCGCCTCCAGCTGTGATTCCACCGTTTCCCCGGTACGCAGTGTTCCGATGCAGGCAATATAATCATACAATTTCTTTTCTTTCTCCCCATCCGTCAGTTCTGACGCAGTACCGCAAAGACAGATAAGCTTATCAGCCCCGGGAACCGCCTGATACCGCCTTTTCACGATCTCCAGACTGTCCTCTGAGTCATCCAGCACCGTCACTTCAGACACGCGTTTTAAAAACAGACCGGTCAGCGCCCCGTAATCCGCACCTATCTGGAGAAGATTTCCTTCTTTCCTGAAATCATACCACTCCAGCACATTTTCCCGCAGCTCGGCCAGCGCATAGAGATAGGGCAGCTTTTTATTTTCCTTCAATGCCTGTCTGGTGTTATTGCCGTATTTCTCCACCAGCGCAAGAATCTCCTTATCAAGCTTCTTCATGGGTCAGCTTCGCCTCCACTTCCGGTTCCATATCATAGATCCCCACCGTATTTTTATTGGAAATAACCGTGATATTCGCCACATCATACAGGCGGTGATATACCACGTGCTCTCCCCCTTCAAACCCGGTACAGCTCATGGAGAGCAGATATTCTCCCCCCTGCAGTGTCATCTTCTGAGTAAAGGACACGTCATATACGTCGCCCTTTTTCACCGGTTTAATCTCCGTCCCTTCAAACAGCGTATTGGTTCCTGTCAGATCGGTTCCTTTTTTGTCCTTAATGGTATACGTAAAAATCGGCGCCTGTATCTCCGTATGGAAACGAATCCTCTCCCTGATAGTAAACATCTCTCCCTTTAACAGAAGATTCGTCACATTGCCCCGCTCATCCAAAAGGCCCAGATCGAAGATCTCCGCCCGTCCGTCGCCATATTCCGTCCGGTTGGCATTGATGGTCAGCTTCCGCTTCATCAGATCCGGCTCCTCTTTCTCCGCGACTTCTGCTCCACAATTCTTTCCGCTCTCTGTCTGCTTCTCCGCCACAACCACCTTGTCCCCGGAGAAATCATGCATTTCCTTCAGCTCCGCTTCGAGAGAAGCCATCTGCCCAGCCAGAATCTTCTTATACATGTCCACCATCTTACCGGCAGAGCCTTCCGCAATAAACTCGCCCTTATTTAACAGGATTACCTTATCACAGTATTTAATAATACTTCCCATGTCATGGGTCACCATCACGATCGTTGTACCGCTCTTTCGGATCTCGTCCATCCTGCGGTAGCACTTGGACTGGAAAAAGACATCACCGACGGACAGCGCCTCATCTACAATCAGGATCTCCGGTTCCACATTGATCGCCAGCGCAAAGGCCAGACGCACAAACATACCGCTGGAATACGTCTTCACCGGCTGATAGACAAAATCTCCAATCTCGGCAAAATCCAGAATATCCTGCAGCTTCTCGTCCATCTCTTTGCGGGAATAGCCCATCATCGTGCCGTTCATATAGATATTCTCGATTCCCGTATAATCCTGATTGAAGCCGGCACCCAGCTCCAGAAGCGCGGAGATCTTGCCCTTTACCTTCACTTCACCCGAGGTCGGTGTCAGGACTCCGGTAATAATCTTCAAAATTGTCGATTTCCCGGAACCATTGGTTCCGATGATACCCACACTCTGACCGCGCTCGACGGAAAAAGAGATATTGTGCAGCGCATGAAAATCCTTGTGATAGCTCTTATGAGTCAGACTCATCGACTCCTTCAGACGATCGATCGGCTTTTCATACAGCTTATATATTTTCGTGACATCCTTTACTTCAATTGCATTCTCTGCCAACGCACGTTCCTCCAAAAAAGCATATAATCGGTTAGAGTATACCACATTTTGCGCCGCACCGCAGTAAAACTTTTTGCATTTTCCGTGGGATTATTGGCAAAGTTCTTCCTATTTCCGGTAATTTACAGCGAAATACTGCGTTTCAGACGGTTTACCTCCAGCTTTAACCGGGCAATCTCTTCTTCTGCCTGCTCCGCTCGGCGGCTTTCTTGCTCTGCACGGTGGCTCTCTTGCTCTGCTCGACGGCTCTCTTCCTCCGCTCTTCTTCGCTCACGCTCTGTATTTTCCTGTTCCCTCAGGATTCCTTTCCGGATTCCCTCTTCTTCAATCGCTTCGCTTAAATTACACATCTGCTCCATCCCCTCTCTCCATTGGCCTGTCATCGGAATCCCGTATTCCTGTTCCAGAATATCTATCTTTTTCTCCGGCAGCAGTGTCCGGCTGAATATTGTCTCTAAAAAACGGTGCAGGCGGAACCCCTCTTTCTCCTCTGCCATCTCTTTTGACAGATTGATCTCGATTACCGCAAGAAGATCATAATACCCGGTCCGTTGTAACGTGCCTACCAGATCCCGTTCCTGCATCTCATAGATCGCCGCCGTATTTTCCAGATAGGACGGGACATTGATGCAGATCCAGATACTGTATACCTTTTTCAAATCTCCATATTTCGGGATCTCAAATTCCGTCCCCAGCTGTGCTGACAGCTGACGGGCATTATAGAAAATCCCTCTTGTTACAATATCGTACTGTCCCGGCTTCTCCTTCTGCGCTTCTACATCCACAATAATCTTATGTTTTTTCTTCCGGTCCGGATGCCAGACGGAAAAGCGGATATCATACGTGATGGTTCCCTCGTAAGGCACCTTACTCTCCGTGCTCATCCCGGACACCCGGGGAAGCTCCTGCTTCAGCTGTGATGTTTTTTCTGAAAATCCAGAAAGCGTTTCTTCCCCCGGCTGATTTGTCTCCCCCGGAAGCACCGGAACCGCGGAAATCTCCGGCTCCTGTTCAATCAACGGTACCACCTCTTCCGGCTCCATCCCCGCGTATTCCGGAACCACTCCTACCAGAAGGTGTGCCAGCACAATCTTCCTGGCCAATATCTGCTTCACATGCTCATCATATGCCGCCTTGGCTCCCGCCACCGTCAGGCCTCTCTTCAAACCTTCCTCCATAGCTCACTCTCCTTTTCCATTCTCTGCGTTTTACAGGAGATTTCACTGCTTAGAGGAATGTGCCAGCCATCTGACAGATAGCTTCACTCCGGAAATCTCTCTGCTTTTGTTTTTGGGGTAAAGCATTGAGATTTCTGAATAGAATATAGATCAATAGATTACGGCCTCTGCCGTCAGAACATAGAACCTGAATGCTTTATCTGCATTTTACCATACAGTAAGGTTCCTTGCAATAAAAAATAGGGCTAATTTTCGCCCTATTTTTGCTCCACAGAAATTTTATGATGAATTATAACGAAAGTCCACATTTCAGCCGTTTTATCTCCAGCTTCAATTTGCCAAGCTCTTCTTCTGCTTTCTCCGCACGATGTCTTTCTTGCTCTGCTCGGCGACTCTCTTCCTCTGCACGACGACTCTCTTCCTCTGCTCGGCGACTCTCTTCCTCTGCCCGGCGGCTTTCTTGCTCTGCCCGGCGACTTTCCTGCTCTGCACGACGGCTCTCTTCCTCCGCACGCCTCCGCTCACGCTCTGTATTCTCCCGTTCTTCTAATCGTCCTTTCTCAAGTCCTTTCTGTAATGCCTCTTCTTCGATCGCTTCGCTTAAATTACACATCTGCTCCATCCCCTCTCTCCATTGGCCTGTCA
>JAEDOC010000149.1 GCA_016302185.1 Clostridium sp.
AAGAATTCTCAAAAAAAGGCTATGAAGGGGCCTCGCTAAACACGGTTTGCTCAGAAAAAGGAATTTCCAAAGGTATTATTTATCACTATTTTAAAGACAAGGATGAGCTGTATCTCCTCTGTGTGAAGGAATGCTTTGATGCACTGACCGAAGCTCTGAGCCAGACTGCTGCTGCACTGACCGGCTCTGCAAAGGAAAAACTGCAAAGCTATTTCAGCGCAAGACTGCGGTTTTTCGCAGAACATCCCCAGTATCTTGGAATCTTTGCTGATGCGGCCTTCAATCCGCCGCCCCGTCTGAATGAAGAAATCGCAGCGCTCCGCCAGTCCTTTGATCGACTTACAATCTCTGTCCTGACCGGGCTTTTGGAAGGGGAAAATCTGCGCAGAGGGCTCTCCGTCAGCTTCATCGTGGAAGATTTCCGCACGTATATGGATTTTTTCAATATGCGCTTCCGCGCCGATTGCGGGAAAGAACTCCCCATGGATGAACTTCTGCAAAAACATGAAGAAAGATGTCAGCGTCAGCTGGATATCCTGCTGTACGGTGTCATAGAAAAGGATGATGAAAAATGAAAACAAACGCTTCTGTATCAAAAGAATCCTTGCTTTCCACGGTAACACCCTCGAAAGCAATTGTCAAGCTAGCCATTCCCGCCACACTGGCGCTGCTGGCCAAAGCCGTATATAACATTGTAGATACCGCATACATCGGTATGCTTCACAGTGATCTTGCGCTGGCTGCCGTGGGAATCACTCTGCCTCTGCTCTTAATTATGGTTTCCATTGAGAATATTTTTGCCGCAGGTGCCGCCGTTCTGGCCGGAATCCAGCTGGGCGCCGGTGATAAGAACAGGGCCAGTCAGACGGTCACAACCATTGTCGGTTTTTCCATCTTTGTGGGCATTTTTCTATGTCTGTCCGGCATTTTCTTTATGGAACCGCTGCTTCGCTCCTTCGGAGCCTCTGATGCGGTTCTCCCCCAGGCAAAAGATTATGCCTTCTGGATGTTTATCGCGGCACTTTTTAATCTGCCGGCGCAGAGCTTAAACTGCGCCGCCCGCGCGGAATCCTCCGTGAAGATTTCTTCCGTTGCGGTCATTACCGGAGCTGCACTGAATGTCATTCTGGATCCGATTTTTATGTTTTCCTGGGGACTGGACTTAGGCGTCATGGGCGCATCCCTGGCAACTACTGTTTCCCAATGCGTTACCTTTATCATTCTAATGTGGTACTATACCAGCGGCCGCTCTATCCTGGCACTTCATCCGAAATACTTTAAACTGAGCGGAAGCTTTTTATGGTCTGTAACCTCTATCGGTATTCCGACCGCAGTCATTCAGATCTGTCTTGCTGTAGCCACCTCTCTGACCAACATCGCGGCAAAACCACTGCCGGATTCCGACTTAATCATCGCCGCCTATGGTGTAGTTCAGCGTCTCATCCTCATCGGCTGCTACGTCATTATGGGCTTTATGCAGGGGTATCAGCCGGTCGCCTCCTATTCCTTTGGCGCCTCCAGAATGGGACTGTTTCTCTCCATGATCCGACAGGGATTGTTCTATGTTCCCTTCATTCTGACACTGCCCGGGCTTCTGGGTGTCACCGGTATCTATTTTTCCCAGCCGGCTGCTGACATTCTGACACTGATCACCTGCATTCTGCTTATCAAGCCTATGAAGAAAATTGCATCTAAAAATATGGGAGCAGCCAGTTAGCTGCTCCTTTTCATTAATATTTCGTTTTATGCCTCCGGAAGATAGATATGATGGGTCAGACCGCTGATATAAATCGGAGTCAGCTCTGCCTGAATCAGAGGCATCGCATAATCAATAAAGGCCTGAAGCATCTGCGTATGATCCTCATTTACCCACTCTAACGGAACCTTTTTCTCCAGGTTTGCCACCTCGGAAATCGGATGAAGCTCGGTGGTACACTGATACGGTGCATTGGAAATCCGCTTTAACGCAACCATCTCACCGCTGTGGCCTTCATAGGCAGCTTTCACTGCGGCACCTCCTACCTGATACGCCTCTGTAATATCCGTACGGCTGGTCATATGGCCCGCACAGCGCTGCAGTGTGGAAAGCTCGATACAGCGGGTCTTGGTATCCAATCTTCGTGCCACTGTATTTGCCAGGAAACGGGCGGTACCGGTCAGAGCCTTGTGTCCGAATGCATCTACCGCGTGAACATCATCTGCCAGCTCACAGACATAACGGCCGTCCTCCAGCTTCACACCCTCGGATACCGCAATCACGATGCTTGGCTTCTTCTCCTGCATACGGGCCACTTTCTCCACAAAGCGATCTACGTTAAACGGAACCTCCGGTAAACAGATCATATCAACACCTTCACAGTCCTCGCCCTTAGCCAGTGCAGAAGCTGCGGTCAGCCAGCCGGCATTCCGTCCCATGATCTCTACAATTGTCACATATTTTGTTCCGTACACATTGGCATCACGGATAATCTCCTTCATCACGTTACCGATATATTTAGCAGCACTTCCGTATCCCGGTGTATGATCGGTCACACAGAGATCGTTATCAATGGTCTTCGGAACACCCATGAACCGGATATCACTTCCGATATGCGCGCCGTAATCCGCCAGCTTTCCGATGGTATCCATACTGTCATTTCCACCGATATAGAAGAAATATCCGATGTCCAGCTGTTTTAAAATTTCCATCAGATGCTCATACACCGGCTTTCCCTCCGGTGTATCCCAATCCGGCAGCTTATACCGGCAGCTTCCCAGATAACTGGACGGAGTACGCTTTAAGAGTTCAATCTCCAATGGTGTCTTCAATTTCTCATTTAAATCAACATAATGGCCCTCCAGCAGCCCTGCAACGCCGTGAAGCATGCCATACACATGCTCCGCACCTCTCTGGCGGGATGCCTCATACACTCCGGCCAGGCTGGAATTGATGACCGATGTCGGACCACCGGACTGACCCACAATTACATTCTTCCCCATAGTTGCTTCCTCCTTTAGACGGCAGTATCTTACCTTCTGCCGAATTTCCTTCCTATGTATCAAATTATACGCTTATTTTTCACTTTTGTCTAGAAATTCAACTTGTTAAACTGCCACTTTACATTTTCCTACAAATTATTCTGTAAATCAAATTGTACTTGATTAAGAACGTGAAAAATGGTTCTCTTTTCTTGAAAGCAGGCGTCTCATGCGCTATAATGTTAAAATAATGTTTCAATTCAAGGATGTAATGGGGAATATGTATGAAAGAACACACCAAAATAACCAACAGTATGATCATTGACGGAATCGCTTTTTTCTTTTCCGCAGCTTTTCTTCTTGCCGCCTTTATTGCCGCCAGATATGCTGATGAGTGGGGGCATGTGCTTCATGACTGGTACCTGATTATGATTACGCCCTGTCCTCTGGTTACCGATTACCTGGAGATTGGAGGCCTGGCCAGTGCATTTTTAAATGCGGGCGTCTGCGGAATGGTCTGTTTTCTATTCATGATCTGCTTAAAAGGAGAATCCAGAGTCAATACTCTGGCCGGTTATTTTCTGGTGGTTGCCCACTGCTTTTATGGATTAAACCTTCTGACCATGCTTCCCTGCTTTCTGGCACCTTTTATTTATCTGCACCAGCATAAACTGAACTTCAATGACAATCTTCATGTCTGCATGTTTACTACTTCATTCGGACCATTTATCAGTGAGCTTTTATTCCGTTATACACAGCAGGACAACTACGTGTTCGGTAAACTTCACCTGACTGTTGCAGGCATCGCCCTGACGATTCTTTTCTCTGTCATGCTTGGCTACATTGTTCCGGCAATTCTGCCTGGGGCCCATGCATGGCATAAAGGTTATAATTTATATAACGGCGGTCTGGCTTTTGGTATTTTTGGCTTTTTCCTTTATAATTTTTTGTATAAAACCATGAACGTGGCTCCGCCGGTTCGCATCGAACATGTAAACGCAGTGTATGAAGCCTTTGACCGCTCCTTTGAGGTTTTTGCCAACCTCTTCTTTTTAATCCTGTTTGCTCTCTGCATCTTCATCGGTTACAGATTAAACGGAAATTCTTTCAAAGGATATGCAGAGCTGACCAAGGATACCGGATACCGGGCCAATTTTGCCGAAAGCTTCGGTATGCCGGTCTGCCTGATCAACATCGGCTTTGTCGGTCTGTTTTTTGTACTATATTTGAATCTTATTATTCTCTTTACGGATGGCGCAGGTTTTACCGGTCCAACCATCGGTGTCATCTTTGCCGCGCTGACTTTCACCAGCATGGGACAGCACCCGAAAAATATCTGGCCGATTCTTGCCGGATACCTTCTGCTCTATCTCTCTACAATGCTGTTATGCCACCTGAGCGGACGCGAGATAGCCTGGACTATCTCAACACAGGCGTATATTAACGGTGCAGCTTTCGCCACCGGTCTCTGTCCCATCGTAGGACGTTACGGTATTCGCGCCGGACTGACTGCCGGATTTCTGTGTGCCTCTATGTGTACGGCAACCAGTGCACTCCACGGAGGTCTTGTTCTCTATAATGGCGGTTTTACCGCCGGACTGACTGCATTGATTCTCCTTCCGATTCTTGAGCATTACGTGCCAAATCCAAGAGAAGAAATCAAGCACCGGTCTCTGAAGGTAGAAAGCATGATTGCCCTGGTGGATGAAATCTCGGAGCATGCACAGGAATACGAAAAGAAAAAGTCAAATGATTATCATAAGTATTCACCATTTTAAAGGAAATGAAGGATTCTGTTCTTTTGGCTGACTTAATGGAAACCTGATAGGCGCAATATTGCAGCATCTGTACCTATATCTGTCAAGAGGCCTTTCTGCATCCCATAGGGCATGGCATAACGCTGAGAAAGATAGCGCATGGATGCGCCGATTTCGCCATCCGGCCCGCCGTACTGACTCATAATAAACTGCGCCATCTTCGGATTGGATTCCT
>JAEDOC010000150.1 GCA_016302185.1 Clostridium sp.
AATCCGCCAGATCCTCTTTTCGTAAATATCCTCCGGTTTCCCGGGAAAACGCATCCATCTGTTCTGCCAGGCTGCCCTGATAGAATTCCTTTGCCCCGGAGTCTGCAATCTTCTCCAGAGAGGCGGCCATCTGAGGCGATCTCCACACCTCTCCCGCCTGCGGTGCCCGTCCTGCCGGCGCAAAATGCGCAAACCAGGGTTCCAGCCAGGACGGTCTGGTTCCGGACTCGTTCCGGATGGCATCAAACACCTCATACCCGGAAGCCCACAGCTTCGCGATGGTCGGTGTCACCGCGTAGCCCTCTCTGGCGTAGCGGATGGCCGGCTCTAAATTCTCCCGCAGGGTTCTTTTTCCATATTTCGCGGTCAGCTCTGCCCAGGCGGAGGGCGCTCCCGGCACCATCACCGGAATCCAGCCCCGCTGGGGCATCTCTGTATACCCCTGAGCCCGGACCTCCTCCGCCGTGATGCTCTTCGGCGCCCGGCCGCTGGCATTTAAGCCCAGAAGCTCTTTTTTCTCCTCCAGCCAGACCAGAGCGAAGGCATCACTTCCCAGACCGTTGGAGGTGGGTTCCAGCACTGTCATGGCAGCCGCCGTGGCCACCGCGGCATCCACCGCATTGCCGCCGGCCTTCAGCACATCCAGTCCGGCCTGTGCCGCCAGCGGCTGGCTGGTGCAGACCATTCCCTTTCGCGCAAATACACATTCCTTCCGGGAGGGATACCGGTAGGTCTGATAATCAAAATTCATAAGTATCTCCTTATTATCAGCACCTGAGGCTCCATTATGCCAGTTCCAGTGCTATTTCCATCATGTTTGTAAACGTATTCTGCCGCTCTTCCGCGGTTGTCACTTCTCCGGTGATCAGAGAGTCGGACACGGTAAGGATGCAGAGCGCATTGACTCCGGCGTAAGCCGCATTGCTGTACAGCGCGGCGGACTCCATCTCCACCGCCAGCACTCCCATCTGATCCCAGCCGGTTCCCACCGGCGGCAGATCCGGATTATAGAACATATCGGAGCTTAGGATATTTCCCACGTGGTAGGTAAGCCCCTTCTTCTCCGCGGCTTCCACGGCCTTTCGCAGCAGCTCAAAGCTGCAGATGCAGGAATAATCTCCCGGAAGGCGGAACTGCTTCACATAATTGGAGGTGGTGCAGGAGCCCATGCCGAATACGATGTCGCGCACCTTTACCTCCGGACGCAGCGCACCTGCGGTTCCCACACGAATCAGATTTTTCACCCCGTAAAAATGAATCAGCTCATAGGAATAGATTCCTATGGAAGGACACCCCATGCCGGTTCCCATCACAGAAACCCGTTTTCCCTGATAATAACCGGTATAGCCAAACATATTTCTGGTGGAATTAAACTGTGTCACATCCGTCAGGAAATTCTCCGCGATGAATCTGGCACGCAGCGGATCCCCCGGAAGCAATATCGTCTCCGCAATCTCTCCTGCCTTTGCCCCGATGTGGGGAGTTGGAATCTTACTTTCTGCCATGCTCTGTACCTCCTTTTCCCTCTTCAAAACCTTTTCTGTAATCCTTTTTCTACAGACGGGCCTTTGTTCCCTTCCCGTCCCGTTTTCCTATCTTTAACCGGTTTAAATGCACCGGCTTCTCCTTATATAATACCACATTTTCACTGTCTGTGCCCAGCAGATATACCGCTTCCAGTTCTTCTCCCCTGCCCAGCTTGATGCCGCGCACACCGCGGGAATTCTTCTTTAACAGAGAAATCTCTTCCAGCGCAAAACGCAGGAAGGTTCCGCCCGACGTCTGAAGCACTACCTCACTGCTCCCATCCACCGGCTGAACGCTTAAGAGCATGTCCTCCTCTGAGAGCTTTGTCGCAGCCACTGTCCGGTTGTTGGTTTCGAATTCCTCTCCCGGCACCAGCTTCACCATGGCCTCTTTCGTAGCAAAGAGGAACTGATGACCCGAAAGGGCCGCAGCACTGGTCACATAGACCGGCCGTTCCTTTGTGCCGTCAAATTTACTGATGTTGTCAATGGGGGTTCCCTTATCCCGCAGCTTTCCAAAAGGAATCTCCGTTACCTTCACCTGATGCAGCACGCCGCTGTCGGTAAAGAGACAGATCCTATCCGTATTCAGGCAGGGAACCACGAAGGAATTCTCCGTTTCCACGGTCTCCTTATTTCGCTCATAAACACTGCGATCCAGAAGCTTGCTGTAGCCGAAACGGTCGAGAACGAAAACCACCTCTTTTAACTCCACGGCACTCTCATCGTAAACCGCCTCTTTTCCGTCCTCAATCAGTGTCTTTCTGGGAACGGAAAACTCCGCCTTGATGGCCTCCAGATCCTTCTTGATCACTTCATCCATGGTGGTGCGGCTGGAGAGAATCCGGTGATATTCCTTGATCTTTTTTAAGCACTCCTTGTATTCCTTCTGCAGCGCCAGAATCTCCAGCCCGATTAACTTGTAAAGGCGCATCTCCAGAATGGCCGAGGCCTGTTTCTCTGTGAAATGGAGCTGCTTTGCGTCCTCCTCAAAGCCCGGTGTCTTAAACTGAATGTTGGAAATATCTCCGTGCATCAGGCAGGCCTTGGCATCCTTTAAATTTTTCGAGCCCCGGAGAATGGCAATGATCAGATCGATGCAGTCGCAGGCGGCAATCAGGCCCTCCTTGATCTCCTTCTTCTCCAGCTCCTTCTCCAGAAGAACATTGTACTTGCGGGTATTGTTCTCATACTGAAAATCCAGATAATTACGGAGAATCCCTTTGAGATTCAGGGTTTCCGGCCGTCCGCCGGCGATGGCCAGCATATTGACGCCAAAGGTATCCTCCAGCTTGGTCTTTTTATATAAAATATTTTTAATCTTCTCAATATCCGCATCCTTTTTAAGCTCTAATACAATGCGGATTCCCTCTTTGTTGGACTGGTTGGAGATGTCCACCACATCCGACAGCTTCTTGGACTCCACCAGATCCGCAATATCCATCAGACATTTGTTGATGCCCGCCCCGATCATGGTATAGGGAATCTCGGTAATCACCAGCTTGTCCCGATCGGTCCGCCGTTTTCCCAGCTCCACCTCCATCCGGGCGCGAAGCTTGATCCGACCCGCTCCCGTCTCATAGATGGCCGGAAGCTCACTCTTGTTGGCGATGATACCGCCGGTGGGGAAATCCGGCCCTTTCAGAATATCCAGAAGCTCTCCCGTAGATAACTCCGGCTGATCGATATAGGCTATCACCGTATCGATTACCTCACCCAGGTTATGAGGAGGAATGCTGGTGCTCATGCCGACCGCGATACCCTCCGCTCCGTTGACCAGCAGGTTGGGCACGCGAACCGGAAGCACCTCCGGCTCCTTCTCCGTCTCATCATAGTTGGGCACAAAACGAACCGTCTTATCCAGATCCTTTAAGTATACCTCTTCCGCAAACTTCTGCAGTCTGGCTTCCGTATATCGCATCGCCGCGGCGCCGTCACCCTCGATGGAACCGAAGTTGCCGTGGCCGTCCACCAGCGGCATTCCCTTTTTAAAGCTCTGGGACATCACCACCAGCGTCTCGTAGATAGAGCTGTCTCCGTGAGGATGGTATTTACCCATGGTATCGCCGACGATACGAGCTGATTTCCGGTGGGGTTTATCATGGTCTAAATGCAGCTGTCCCATATCATAGAGAACACGGCGCTGTACCGGCTTTAAGCCGTCTCTGGCATCCGGGATGGCGCGGGCCGTGATGACGCTCATGGAGTAATTCATGTAGCTGCGCTGCATTTCCTCTGAATATTCCGTTGTAATAATCTTTTCTGCCATATGTTATCTCAATCTCCTATGCATCAATCTCTGCTTCATCCGCATGATCGTAGATAAACTTTCTCCGCGGGGGAACATCGCTGCCCATCAGCATCTCCGTAATCTCCGAGGCCATTCTGGCGTCCTCGATCTCCACCCGCTTTAACACCCGGTTTTCCGGATTCAGCGTGGTCTCCCACAGCTGATCCGCATCCATCTCGCCCAGACCCTTAAACCGCTGCAGAGTGAACTCTCCGGTATGGGTTTTCCGGTACTTCTCCAGCGCCTTTTCATCGTAAAGGTATTCCTCTTTTCCCTTCTTCGGAATCACCTTATAAAGCGGCGGCATGGCAATATAGACATGGCCGTTGTTGATCAGATCCGGCATAAACCGGTACAGGAAGGTTAAAAGCAGCGTATCGATATGGCTGCCGTCCACATCGGCATCCGTCATCAGAATAATCTTGTGATACCGCAGCTTCGTAATATCAAAATCATTGCCGTAGCCCTCGGAAAAGCCGCAGCCAAAGGCATTGATCATCGTCTTGATCTCCGCATTGGCCAGCACCTTATCCATGGAGGCTTTCTCCACATTCAGAATCTTGCCGCGAATGGGCAGGATCGCCTGATAGCGCCGGTTTCTTCCCATCTTGGCAGAGCCGCCGGCCGAATCTCCCTCGACAATGAAGATCTCACACTTTTCCGCCTCCCGGCTCTCGCAGTTGGCCAGCTTTCCATTGCTGTCAAAGGAAAATTTGGACTTGGTCAGGAGATTGGTCCGGGCCTTTTCCTCCGCTTTGCGGATTTTTGCCGATTTTTCCGCACAGGAAATGATTGACTTTAAAATCTCCACATTCCGGTCAAAATATAGCTGCAGTGCATCACCGGCCACCGTATTCACCGCCTTGGCTGCATCGGCGCTGGCCAGCTTCGTCTTCGTCTGTCCTTCAAAAATCGGATCCGGATGCTTCACCGCAACCACCGCGGTCATACCGTTTCTGGTATCCGCTCCGGTAAAATTGGCATCTTTCTCTTTTAATATGCCAAGCTCTCTGGCATAGCTGTTGATCAGTGTGGTAAACCGGGTCTTGAATCCCATAAGATGGGTTCCGCCCTCCTGGGTAAAGATATTATTGCAGAAGCCCAGCACATTCTCCTCAAAGGCATCCAC
>JAEDOC010000151.1 GCA_016302185.1 Clostridium sp.
CGGTTCAGGTCCGTGTGAGAGCAATCTCATGAGGGTTCAAGTCCCTTCTTCTGCAGGATTAAAAATCGCTGTATTTTCTATAGTTATGGAAATACAGCGATTTTTTTGTTTGAAAGCCGGCAGAAGCAGCCGGCTTTTGGAATTTTAGGAAAGAAGTGCTTCCCGGAAGGCATCGTCGGAGAAACGGTAGTAATGGATGGGACGTCCCTTGCCGCCGGATTTTTCCGTGGAGACGGAAACTGTCAGACCGAGCATGGTCAGCTTCTGCAGGATACGGCTGGCAGAACGGGAGGTGATGCCTAATAGCCGGCTGACAATAGCGCTGGTCAGCAGGCTGTTCGGATCGGAACGGAAGACTCCGGCCAGTTTAAGCAGATTGGATTCGTTGATTCCGTGCTGACGGGCAAATCTCCTTATCTTACTGTCGCTTTGAGGATAGCTCAGCGTCTGCCCGGTGGCCAGAGGTCCGGTCATGGTACTGTCTTCGCCGCAGATAAAGAAGCCGTCCCGGCGGCCGTAGCGAACCGCCTCCAGCAGAGCCCGCTCTGCATAATAGCAGCTCCGATCTTCGTTGGAATGGAGGCCGGCACCCATCCGGAAGGGGTATTCAAACTGCTCCCGCAAAAGCTCTGCAATCTGCCGGATCTGTTCATGGGTAATTGTCTGGGCGGGATGCTGAGAGTGCAGTTCAAACTGATTCAAGCCTTCCCGGATGGAAAAGGAGCGGCCGGTGTTTTTGCGGTAATCCACCAGAATTTTGTGAAGAGTAGCCAGGCGGTATTCCCGCTCCTCCTGAGGACAGTCATCACTGAAGGGAAGGCGGATGGAGATAGTCAGGTAATCAACCGGTTCGATATCAGCCAGACGCAGCTGCACCAGAGCTGCCTCGATCGATTCTTTAATCATCTGTTCTGACGGAAAAACAGCAAGATATGGAATATGAAGCTCGTCCAGTGTGTGAAGGTTGTTGATACTGCGGCTGATGACGATATCGATCTTTCCTGCGTCCCATAATTCTCTGGTGCGGGCGGTAATGTGGGTGTAGTCATAGGGACTGTCGTCAAAAAAGTAGGGCAGATATTCTGCCTTTACATAGCGCGGCAAGTCCATAAAATTGTTTTTCGGAGTCAAAAAATCCACAAATACCCGGTTTAACGGAATCTCCGGGTGCTCAATGGAAAAATCAAGCAGAATTGACAGGATATCCCTGGGACCGTATGCGGTAAAGGCGCAGGGAATCTGAATATCCGGGAAACGGCCCCGGATATAGTGATAGCCCAGCTCGCCGGAAAAGAAAATAACATCGCATTTATCCTTACAGTCGGCATAAATGCAGTCGATATCGGATAAGTCGTTATATACATATTTATAGAACTGACATCCGAAATTATATTCTGAGATGACCTGATTGATGGGATCCATCGAGCGCTTCGGGCTGACAATAGCAACGTGAAACATGAAATCCTCCTTTCTCTGTAGGAAAATATTACAATACAAAGTACAATGAAAGATAGAATAAAAGACAAAAAAACAGGAAGAAGAACACATTAAAAGACGTATTAAAAGACATAAAACAAAGGAAGAAAAATTATGCTTTCTTCGACCCGGAAAACGGAACAAAGAAATTTCAGACGTAATAACAGACATAAAACTGTGAAAATCCCTGTTTCTTTCACCATAGCACATCGGAAAACAAAGGTCAAATAAAAGAAGGGAAAAAGACATATAATATCTGACCGATATTGGAAAAGCATTGACTTTATTTTAACAAAGTGCTAGAATAATTCCAAAGTTAAAGACATGTAAAATCAAGTCTTTAATTATGGGGATATTTTGAGGGTATATTGCAAAAGAAAAGGAGGAATTTATTATGCAAGCAACCTTAACTTCCGCCATGTTGACTGATTTGCTGAAAAGCCTTGGTCTTCTTGGCCTGTTTCTCGTCATCGGCATGTTTCTGCGTGCCAAGGTTAAGCCTCTGCAGCAGGCGTTTATTCCTGCATCGGTGATTGGCGGCTTTCTGCTGCTGATTCTTGGACCGCAGGTACTGAATGTTCTTCCGGTTCCCGAGGTATGGTTCAGTTATTATTCCATGATTCCGGGTATCCTGATTGTTCCTGTGGTAGCAGCTGTACCGCTGGGTCTGCGTCTGGGAACCGGCAGCGGCGACGGCAAGGTCAGCGGTGACTTTATGAAGAATGTGGTACCGCTGATGTTCATTGGTCTGGGCGCTTCCATGCTGCAGTTTGCAGTTGGATATGCAACTCATGTCATCTTCCAGGGCTCTTATGATCTGTATGACGTTTTCGGTATCGAGCTTGCTATCGGATTTGTCGGCGGACACGGAACTGCAGGCACTCTGGGAAATATGCTGACAGAGATGAACCTTCCGTACTGGGAGACCAGCCAGGGTGTTGCTACCACAACCGCAACCTTTGGTATTGTCGGCGGTATCATCATCGGTATCTGCCTGATTAACTGGGCAGCCCGCAACGGTCAGACAGCACTGTTAAAGAAGCCGGCGGATATTCCGCTTCCGATGCGTGTCGGCTATGAGAAGGATACTTCCAAGCAGGGCAACTGCGGGCGTGAGACCACCATGTCTTCTTCCATCGATGCGGTTGCGTTCCATGCGGCTTTAATCTTTGTTGCCTGCGGAATTGCTTATATTGCACTGAAGTATGCGAAGGCATTTAAGATTCCGGTACTTTCCAGCATTTCCGTATGGGCTTACGGTATGATCGCGATGTTCCTTATCTGGGGTATTATCTGCAAGCTGAAGCTGGATTATCTGGTGGACGGCAAGGTAAAGAGCCATATCACCGGTCCGTTTACCGAGTTTGCGGTAATCGGCGCAGTTGCCAGTCTTCCGATTAAGGCAGTGGCTGCTTATATTGTACCGATTCTGGTTATGGTACTGATTGGTTATGTGGTTACTACGCTGTTTCTGCTCATTCCCTGCAAGCGTTTCTTAAAGGGCTACTGGTTCGAGCAGATGATTGGTACTCTGGGTATGGCGACCGGCGTATTCATCACCGGCGTTCTGCTGCTTCGTATCTGTGATCCGGACAGCGAGACCCCGGCGTTATCCAGTTATTCTTTAAGCTATACGATTACCAGCGTGATTTATTTCGCGATGCTGAATATGTTCCTTGTGATGCCGATGAGCAGCGGCGCGGGTGTGACCGCTCTGGTTGGTCTTGCCATTGGTGTGGCCTGCCTGATTGGGGCAGCGGTCAGCAGCCGTATTGCTTTTGGTAAGGAATTTAAGGGCAATTAATTGTCTGGAGGAATTGAAATGACTTTACTTGAATCTGCACAGGCTCTCCAGCCTCGTCTGGCAGAGCTGAGAAGAGAATTTCATGCTCATCCGGAGGTATCCGGTCAGGAAGAGCAGACTGCCGCCAGAGTTCTGAAGGAATTGGAAAAAATCGGCGGTTATGAGATTCGTACCGGGATCAGCGGCCATGGAATTCTGGCCGAATTAAAGGGAGCGCTGCCCGGTCCCATGGTGGCTCTGCGGGCAGATATGGATGCCCTGCAGATTACGGAGGAGACGAATCTTCCTTATGCTTCGCAGAACCCGGGAGTGATGCATGCCTGTGGGCATGACAATCACATCACCATGCTTCTGGGGGCAGCTCATCTTCTGGAAGAATACCGGGAGGAGCTTTCCGGAAGTGTGCGGCTTATTTTCCAGCCGGCAGAGGAACAGAGCCCGACCGGAGGTTCCCGGGGAATGATGGCAGCCGGTGCCCTGGACGGTGTGTCGGAGGTTTACGGCCTCCATGTCTGGCCGGATCTTCCGCTGGGCTGCTTCGGTGTGAAGGGAGGAGCTCTGATGGCCGCATCGGATCATTTCCTGATTCGTATCAGCGGTGAGTCCAGCCATGGAGCACAGCCCAATGAGGGTGTGGATGCCCTGATGGCGGGAGTACAGCTGGCCAGCGCATTGCAGACGATTGTGAGCCGCAATACGGATCCGTTGAAATCGGCAGTCATTACACTGGGCTGGTTCCGTGCCGGCACCCGTTATAATATTGTTCCCGGTGACTGTGAGATTGAGGGAACCTGCCGCACCTTTGATCCGGAGGTTCGGAATCTGGCAGAACGCCGTGTGAAGGAGATTACGGAAGGCATCTGTGCCGCGATGGACTGCAAATGCGAGGTCAGGTATGAGCGCGGTTACTGTGCCGTAATGAATGATCCGGAAAAAGCGCGTCGTGTGAGAAAGACGGCAGAAGCGCTGTTTGGCCCGGAAAAGGCGATTCAGGTGGATACCCCGTCTATGTGTGCGGAAGACTTTGCGTTTTATCTGACCGAGACGCCGGGGGCCTTTGCATGGCTGGGAACGGGAGAACCGGAGAAAACGGCATGGCCGCTGCATAACTGCCACTTTACCCCGAATGAGGATATTCTGTGGCGCGGTTCTGCTCTTCTTGCTCAGCTGGCACTGAAGAGAGAGTCGGAAGAATAGACAGGAGCACGAGAATACAATAAAAATGAATCACCCCGGCGGGAGAAAAAGCCTGCCGGGGTGATTTTTATGCGGAAATTCTTTTGAAGACGTTAAAACTTTTGAAAATCTTCTACGTTCAGAAGAAATACAGTGGCACCGCCAACCCGCATATTCATCGGTACGGTCATGTTCACGTTGGGATGTGCATTGCCGGACAGAGTCGGAGGAGTATAGACCAGCTGTTCCCGGGAACCGGACATCTTTTTAATGATTGAAATAGCTTCATCTACCCGAGGATCATCCACACCAAGCATCAGGGTTGTACTTTTCTTTTTCAGAAAGCCGCCCATAGTGGAGAGCTTGGTCACAAAAAAAGAGTTTTGATTCAGTTCATAAACCAGGTCGTCCGCGTCTTCGCTGCTGATAATTGCAATAATCATTTTCATAATT
>JAEDOC010000021.1 GCA_016302185.1 Clostridium sp.
AGGCGGCAGAATGGGTATTCCGGAATAATAAACATGCAGGAGCGGGAACGGATCGGTTTTCCGGGCTTTCTCATCAATACCTGGCCATTCGGAACAGCGACCGGGTTTACGGTGTGGTTGGGATTGAGTCGGAAAAAAAGCCTTTGGATGGATTTGAAAACAGTATTTTACTGTCGATTCTGGGAGAATGTGCTCTGGCACTGGAGAATGAGAAGAATGCCAGGGAGAAGGAAGAGGCAGCCATTCTGGCCAAGAATGAGCAGCTGCGGGCAAATCTTCTTCGTACGCTGTCTCATGATCTGCGGACACCGCTGACATCCATCTCCGGCAATGCCAGTAATCTGCTGTCCAACGGGGATCAGTTCAGCAGAGAGGAAAAACAGAGTCTTTATCTGGATATTTATGATGATTCCATGTGGCTGATTAATCTGGTGGAAAATCTTTTGTCAGTTTCCCGGATGGAACAGGGAACGATGAAACTGAAT
Source organism: Clostridium sp. (assembly GCA_016302185.1). GTDB lineage: Bacteria > Bacillota > Clostridia > Lachnospirales > Lachnospiraceae > Otoolea. Next base: position 486 of record JAEDOC010000021.1, read on the forward strand.
CTGTCGGCACAGCTGATGGACGAAGTGATTGAAGAGGCCCTGCGTCATGTCAACCGCAAGAGCGTGGAACATCAGATTACAGTGGAGTACGGGGAGGAAATTCTGCTGGCCCGGATGGATGGAAAGCTGATTGTTCAGGTGGTGATCAATATCGTGGATAATGCCATCAAATATACGCCAAAGGGCTCAACGATCCGCATTCGTGCTGACAGGCGCGGACAGGAGATTGTGGTAGAGATTGCAGATAACGGTCCGGGAATTCCTGACGAAAAGAAAAAACAGGTGTTTGAGATGTTTTACAGCGGGGCCAGTAAGGTGGCGGACAGCCGTCGCAGCCTGGGGCTGGGACTGTCTCTCTGTAAATCAATCATTAATGCCCACGGTGGAAAAATAACAGTGACAGATAATGTGCCGCAGGGGGCGGTATTTACTTTTACCCTGCCGGCCGGGGAGGTGGAGCTGCATGAATAAATTGCTGATTTTGGTGGTGGAGGACGATGCACCGGTCCGAAACCTGATTACAACAACCTTACGGACGCATGAATACCGTTTCCTTACGGCAGAGAACGGAGAAGAGGCAGTGATGCAGACGGCTTCCTATAATCCGGACCTGATCCTTCTGGATCTGGGCCTTCCGGATATGGATGGCGTGGATGTGATCCGAAAGATTCGGACCTGGTCCAATCTTCCGATTATTGTGATCAGTGCCCGGAGCGAGGATACGGATAAGATTGACGCACTGGATGCGGGAGCGGATGATTACCTGACCAAGCCGTTTTCTGTGGAAGAGCTGCTGGCCAGAATCCGTGTGACTCAGCGGCGTCTTACGGTGATGCAGAATGAGGCGTCCGCCTCTTCCTCTGTCTTTACCAACGGGAAGCTGAAGGTGGACTATGCAGCCGGATGTGCCTGGCTGGGAGATACGGAGCTGCATTTAACGCCGATGGAGTATAAGCTTTTATGTCTTCTTTCCCAGAATGTGGGAAAGGTTCTGACGCATACCTTTATTACGCAGAAGATCTGGGGCAGCAGCTGGGATAATGATATCGCTTCTCTGCGGGTTTTCATGGCCACATTGCGGAGAAAGCTGGAGAGTGAACCGGATTCGCCTCAGTACATTCAGACCCATATCGGGGTCGGGTACCGGATGTTGAAGGTGGAGTAGTTTTATATGAGAACGGGCAGTTTGAGCAGGCTGTCCGTTTTTTGTTAGTTTTTTTACTATTTTATGAATTTTTTTTAAGATGCTCGCTATTTATTTTATCTTATGTTATAATAACATGATGAACCTTGCGCCGGAACAAAGGATTCGGCGTTCAACGTGAGAGTGACGGAGAGTAGAATTTATGCTCAATGAAGAAAAGATCCGGCTGATGACGGAGCTGGCTTTGTTTGAGAAGAAGAATGAAACAGAGATGAAATCGGCATCCGGATATTTTAAGAGTGATTTCATCAGCCGGCGCATGATTCGCGGATTTGTCTGTTATACCATCTGTGCGTTTTTGGGAGCTGGTATCTGGATTGTGTTCCGTATGGACGCACTCCTAAGTACCATAGAGATAGAGACCCTGATTGCTTTGGGAAAGAAAGGAATTTTTCTGTATCTGGCGGGGCTTTTTCTGTATCTGTCGGTCATCCGGGTCGTTTATGGAAGGCGTTACGATCATGCAGTCCGGCTGAACCGGCTGTATTATACGAAATTAAAGCATCTGAACAAGCGGTATGAGTATCACAGCCGTTCCAGAGAGCTGGCCAGGGAGGGAAAACGTGTATGATGGGAATGCTGGTATTAAAAGAGCAGCTGAAGGCATTCTATGCGAAGAACAGTGCGCTGGTGAATGCGGCGGCCAGATTTCTGGTTGCCTTCGCTGCCTTCTATCTGATTAACAAAAATGCCGGCTTTATGCCGAAGCTGAATAGTCCGGTGATTGCGCTGCTGCTGGGAGTGGTATGCTCTGTGTTGCCCTACGGAGCGATCGCGCTGCTGGCCGGGGCTTTTCTGCTGGCACAGCTTTGTGCGGCATCTCTGGAGGTGGCGGTGCTCACGCTGGTTTTTCTGCTGATTGTGGTTATGCTGTATTATGGCTTTCAGCCGGGAGACAGTGTATTGCTTTTGCTGACACCGATTCTGTTTTTTTTCAGGGTTCCGTTTGCGATGGCCCTTTTGGTGGGGTTGGCTGGAAGTCTCTTTTCTCTGGTTCCCATGAGCTGCGGCATTTTTATTTATTATGTAATTTTATATGTGAAGCAGAACAGCAGTTTTCTGGCCGGAAGCGAGCAGGCGGAGATGACGCAGGTATTTACCCAGGTGGTGAAGAGCCTGCTGATCAATCAGACGATGCTGGTGATGATTACGGCCTGTTGTCTCGGCGTACTGGTGGTTCGCCTGATTAAGAACTTATCGGTGAATTATTCCTGGGCGATTGCGATCATGGCCGGTACGATGGTCCAGCTGGTTGTGATTTTCTTTGGAGATTTTAAGTTTAATATCTCTTTTTCTGTTGTGGAACTGACTGTTTCTATGATTTTATCTGCGGTAATTGCCTTTGTTTATCATTTTTTGGTATTTACTGTGGATTACAGCCGGACGGAATACGTTCAGTTTGAAGACGATGATTACTATTATTATGTAAAAGCGGTTCCGAAGATTGCGGTTTCCGCTCCGGAGATTAAGGTTCAGAAGATTACTACGCGTAAGAATGTGAAGCGTCAGCCGGCAAAAGAACGGCAGTAACAGGAGGTGAAAGCATGGCAAATATTCTGATGGAAATCTATTCCTGGATTTCCTTCGTGCCGAAGCTTACCATAAAAAATTTACTGGAGATAATGATTATTGCCGTACTGGTATATGAGATGCTGGTATGGATTAAGAATACAAGAGCGTGGACGCTGTTAAAAGGAATTCTGCTGATTCTGGGCTTTTTCCTGATGGCGGCTGTATTAGAGCTGGATACCATTCTGTGGCTTCTGGAGAAGACCTCTTATATCGCGGTGACAGCTATCCTGATTATTTTTCAGCCGGAGCTTCGAAAGGCACTGGAACAGCTGGGAAGCAAGAATGTTCTGACCAAGCTGTTTTCCACAGATGATACGAAGAAGAAAAACGAAGAATTTAATGAGAAGACCATCAATGAGCTGGTCAGAGCCTGCTTTGAGATGAGCAAGGTTAAGACGGGGGCGCTGATGGTAATTGAGCAGGGAACGCCTCTGGGAGAGATTGAGAGAACCGGAATTGAGGTGGATGGTCTGGTGACCAGCCAGCTTCTGATTAATATATTTGAGCATAATACACCGCTTCATGACGGTGCTGTGGTGATTCGCGGCAACCGTGTGGCGGCGGCAACCTGTTATCTGCCGCTTTCCGACAATATGGATATCAGCAAGGCGCTGGGAACCAGACATCGTGCGGCGGTGGGCGTCAGTGAGACGACAGACAGTGTGACGCTGGTTGTCTCGGAAGAGACCGGCCGTGTGTCCGTGGCGACGGGAGGCCGTCTGCGCCGGGTTGCGGACGGAGATGAGCTGAAGACACTTCTGAACACAATGGTAAAGAAGGAAGACGCGGGCAACGGCAGGCTTAGGATATGGAAGGGAATACGGAGAAATGAAAGAAAAGCTGACTAGAAACGGAAGCATTAAGCTGATTTCCCTGTTCTGTGCTTTTTTTGTTTGGCTGGCAGTGGTAAATGTGGCCAATCCCATCAAGGTTTCGACGGAAGAGGTAAAGGTGGAATTTATCAACGGTCAGGTTCTGGAAGATGCCAACTTAACGTATGAGATTATAGGTAAGAGCACGGCGACGATCAGCTTTAAGGTCCGTACGAAGGATGAATATAAGATTTCGGCATCAGATTTCCGGGTATATGCCGATTTGTCAGAGATGTATGATGTGACGGGAGCGATTCCCATCAAGGTTGAGGTGCTCAACCACGAGGAGCTTCTGGAATCTGTTCCGGTGGTAAAATCGCCGGAGGTAGTGAAGGTAAAGACGGAGGCACTGCAGACCAAGGCATTCGATCTGGTGGCAAAGCCGCAGGGAGAGACAGAAGCCGGTTATCAGGCAGGTACTGTAACGCTGTCTCCGGCGCAGGTGTCCGTGAAGGGACCGGTTTCCCAGATTGGCCAGATCAGCAGCGTGGGAATTGTATTTGATGTGGACGGCGCTGTTTCGGATGTGAGCGGAACCGCAACACCGGTGTATTTTGATGCCAACGGAAACCAACTGGAGTTGGGGGATTCTGTGACAACACTGGGTGGAGACATCTTCTATACCATGCAGGTGTTGAAGGTAAAGAGCGTTCCTCTGGACTTTGTTGTAACCGGAGAGGTGGCGGAAGGCTATCGCTATACGGGAGTGGAGGCATCGATAACCAGTGTGCCGGTGGCAGGTCTTAAATCGGATCTGGCTTCGATTGGAACGATTTCCATCCAGGATCCTTCCCTGAATATTGAAGGTGCGACAGAGGATAAGGTCTGCCGGATTGATTTGAAATCTTATCTGGATTCGAATCTGACAATTGCAGGTATGGATGAGACAATTATTACCGTGACTCTGAAGGTAGAGCAGCTGAGAGAAAAGCATTTCCAGGCCGACAGCAAGGATATCACGCTGATCGGGCGGAGTGATGAATATACGTATACCATTGAAAAGGGAAAAACGGAGATTGTGATCCGTGGCTTAAAGGAAGATCTGGACAGCTTGTCGATTGAGAAGATGAATATCCAGGCGGATGTATCGGAGCTGAGCACAGGCAGTCATACTGTACAGGCACAGCTGGAGCTGGACGACGCTTTTGAGATTGTTTCCTACCCGGAAATTACGGTTTCGGTTACAAGGGAGGAAGGAGAATCGTCACGGGCATCAGAGAGCGGCGAGAAAGAGACAGAAGAGGAAACACGGGGGACTTCGGAGAGAGAATAATCAAAGAAGAAGTCGCCGTGGTCTGACTAAAGGGGTTTTGTATTATGGTAAAAGCAAAGATCAGGATAAAGAATCCGACCGGCCTTCATCTGCGGCCGGCAGGGATTCTCTGCAATGAAGCTGCCAGACATGATTGTTCGATTACTTTCCGATTCAGGGACACCATATCTAATGCCAAAAGTGTATTGAGTGTTCTTGGCGCATGTATCAAATGCGGGGATGAGATTGAGTTTATCTGTGAAGGAAAGGGAGAGGAAGAGGCTTTGTCTGCCATGCTGAAGGTTGTGGAGGACGGTCTGGGAGAATGATTGTATATCTGTTATGCTATGCGGCTGCATTCTTCTGTGCCGGAAGCGGACATTATCTTTTGTCCGGACTGGGGCTGATGGCAGCGTCGGTTTATCTCTATTGGAAGGACTACCGGTCTTCGGGAACGATGCTGCATCTGCGGGCGATCTATTCCCTGGCGCTGGTCGGAGGACAGGGGCTGGCTGCGCTGAAGCTCAGCCGCCTCAGTACGGACTGGAGTCTTATGACCTGGCTCAGCTTTCTGATTGCCTATGTGATGTTTTATGTGGTATTCCAGCTTCTGGAGAGCGGGGACGGCTCTTCGGCGCGGCTGTCTGTTCGCCGTCCGAATCTGGAGAGAACAGCGCCGTCGGTGTTCTTCTGTGCCTGTGCGGTTTCGGTGGTTTCCGTTGGCTGTTTCGTGATTGAGGCGGCGCTTCTGGGATTCATTCCGCTGCTGGTACGGGGAGTGCCTCATGCGTATTCCTCATTTCATATCACAGGCCTTCATTATTTTACGGTATCCTGTGTGCTGGTTCCGTCACTCAGCGTGATGTATTTCTGTATCGATCGGGGGCGGAACAGAGGCAGAACGATGCTTCTGCTTCTGATGGACCTGCTGGCGCTGGGGATTCCTATTCTCTGTGTTTCCAGGTTTCAGTTGTTGTTTTCAGTGTTTCTGGCGGTTCTTGTCTACTTTCTGATGGAAGAGCGGCTGAATCTTTTTTATGCGGCCGCGGCGCTGGCAGCACTGATTCCGCTGTATATCCTTCTGACCTTCGCCAGAAGTCATGACGCAGCCTATTTAACTGCGGTTTTTGAGATGAAGCAGGAGAACCTGCCGATCTTTGTGACGCAGCCATGTATGTAGCCAATAATTATGATAATTTTGACTGTCTGGTTAAGGGACTGGAGAAGTTTACTCTGGGAAAGAAGATGCTGACGCCGGTATGGACACTGACCGGACTGAAATTTCTGTTTCCCTCACTGATGGAAGCTCCCATCTTTGTAACGAAGCAGGAACTGACCACTTTAACCCTGTATTACGATGCCTACTGTGATTTTGGCCTGCTGGGCGTGGCGGTTCTGGCCGGGCTGCTGGGAGCAGTAAGCTATTGGCTGATGCAGGGAATCCGGAGAGCCCGGAATCCCATGTACTACCTTCTGTATGCGCAGGTTGCGGTTTATCTGATGCTTTCCTTTTTTACCACCTGGTTCAGCAATCCGACTACCTGGTTTTACCTGGCGGTGACGGCGCTTATGGCGGTTGCGGTTTCCAGACGGTGGGGAAGCTGACAAAGAGATAAAATGCGGCAGGAAAACCATAAGAAGAGAATTATGATAGAGGAACAAAAAGGAGAAGAAGTATGATTTCAGAAAAAATGGCACCATTAATGCAGAATAACTCAGCAATCCGCATGATGTTTGAAGAGGGAAAACGGCTGGCAGCAATCTATGGCAAAGAGAATGTATTTGATTTCAGTCTTGGCAATCCCAGTGTTCCGGCGCCGGCCAGTGTAAATCAGGCGATTAAGGATATTCTGGATGAGGAGGATTCCTTATTTGTTCACGGTTACATGTCCAATGCCGGCTATGAGGATGTCAGGGAAGCCATTGCACAGTCCTTAAATCAGAGATTCGGCACATCCTTTGGAGTTGGGAATATTCTGATGACCGTGGGTGCAGCCAGCGGCTTGAACGTGATTTTAAAGACCCTGCTGAATCCGGGGGAAGAGGTGATTGCGTTTGCCCCCTATTTTGTTGAGTATGGCTCTTATGTTCGCAATTATGATGGAAACCTGGTGGTGATCTCCCCGAATACTGTGGATTTCCAGCCGAATCTGGTAGAATTTGAAGAGAAGATTACGCCGAAGACCAAAGCGGTCATTATCAATACGCCCAACAATCCCACCGGTGTGATCTATTCCGAGGAAACCCTGAAGAAGATTGCTGCGATTCTGGAGAAGAAACAGGAAGAATACCACAGTCAAATCGTCCTGCTTTCGGACGAGCCGTACCGTGAGCTGGCTTACGATGGTGCGGTGGTACCCTATGTGACCAAATATTATAAGAATACGGTCATTTGCTATTCCTACAGCAAATCCCTGTCTCTGCCCGGTGAGCGTATCGGTTATCTGGTAATTCCGGACGAGATGGAGGAGAGCAAAAAAGTATTTCAGGCAGCGTCTATCTGCAACCGGGTGTTGGGCAGTGTAAATGCTCCGTCTCTGATGCAGAGGGTGATCAAACGCTGTCTGGATGCGGAGGTTGATGTGGAAGCTTATAATAAAAACCGGAATCTGCTTTATAATGGATTAAAGGAGTGCGGTTTTGAGTGTATCCGGCCGGAGGGGGCATTCTATCTCTTTATGAAGTCTCCGGTGGAGGATGAGAAGGAGTTCTGCGAGGTCTGCAGACAGCACAATGTCCTGGTGGTTCCGGGCAGTTCGTTTGCCTGCAGCGGTTATGTGAGAATCGCTTACTGCGTCTCTTATGAGCAGATTGAGCGTTCTCTGCCGGCGTTCCGCAAGATCGCAGAGCATTACCATCTGGTATAAAAGAGGTGTGTTGATTGGAAGGTGCCAAACGCTGTCTTCGGATGATTTTGAATATTGTGATTCCTCTGGTGGGGATCGGACTGGTTTTCTTTCTGCTCCCCCGCCTGCTGGGATTTTTTATGCCCTTTGTGGTTGGATGGATCATCGCCATGATTGCCAATCCTTTGGTAAAATATCTGGAGAGCCATTTAAAGCTGGTCCGCCGTCATGGTTCCATTCTGATCATTGTGCTGGTTCTGGGACTGGTGATCGGTTTAATCTATCTGGCGATTCTTTTCCTGTATCGGGAGCTCTCCGGCTTTGCGGCGGATGCCCCGGCTATCTATGAGAGCGTGAGGGGAGAGATTGAAGGTGCACTGGCCAACGGCAGGCAGCTTCTGGAATTCCTGCCGGTGGGATTAAGAGAACCGATTCTGGAATTTTCTGAAAATCTGGGCGGAATTCTGGGAAAGTTGTTTTCTCAGGCGGCACTTCCGACGGTGGAAATTGCGGGCAATGTGGCCCGTTCTTTGCCCAGTATTCTGGTCAATGCTGTGGTTCTGATTGTATCTTCCTATCTGTTTCTGGCGGATCATGACCGGCTGGCCCATTGGCTGAAAGCACACATGCCGCAGAGCTTTCAAAAATATCTGGAGTATTTGAAACGGGATGTAAAGGGCGTGATTGGCGGCTATTTTCTGGCACAGTTTCGGATCATGTTTGTGGTGGCCCTGATCCTGTTCTTTGGCTTTCTGGTACTGCAGGTGCGTTATGGCTTCCTGCTGGCTCTGCTGATTGCCCTTCTGGATTTTCTTCCGGTGTTCGGGACAGGAACAGTACTGTTTCCATGGGCAGTTCTGAAGCTGTTTGGCGGAGAACTGGCTTACGCGGCGGCTCTGATTCTGATTTATATCACCACACAGGTGGTACGTCAGATCATTCAACCGAAGATCGTGGGAGATTCCATGGGACTGCCGCCGCTTTTGACGCTGTTTCTTCTTTATCTTGGTTTTAAGGTCAGAGGAATTGCGGGAATGATTCTGGCGGTCCCCATTGGACTCATCTTTATCAATTTCTATAAATACGGGGCATTTGATTCTCTGATCGAGAATACCCGTCTTCTGGTGCGGGAACTCAATGACTTTCGAAAAAATAATTGACACAGAAATAACGAGCTGATATAGTGTTAAACAAGGCAAGGGGGCTGACAACTACGGGAGCAGTCCCCTTTTTTTAACAAGAGGAGAAACGAGAATGGATAGTGAGAAAAAGAAAGAGATTTTTTTCGATGAAACCGTGGATTTAGTGAAGCTGCAGTTTACGGATCTGTTCGGCCAGTGCAAGATGGTGGAGATGACCCGGAATCAGGCAGAAAAAGTGCTGAAGGATGGATATGCGGTCAATCGTTTTGCCCTGGGAGGGTTAAAAAAGGAAGGGGGAAGCACCTTCCCGATTCCTGAATTTCTGAAAGACTGTGGGGAAGGAATTGAGCTTTATTTGAAGCCGGAGATGGATACCTTCCGGGTTCTTCCGTGGGAATCCGGTCAGGAGACGGTGGGCCGTGTCATCTGCGCTGCCTGTAATCCAGACGGAACTCCTTCCTGGGCGGATCCCAGAAATGCATTGAAGGAAACGATGAAAAAGGCGGAGCAGATGGGCCTGGAGGTTTCCTTTGATTTTCAGTGCGAATTCTATCTTTTCCATACCGACGATGAAGGCCGTCCCACCACAGTAACTCATGAGGTGGCAGGCTATTATGACGCGGGTCCCATTGATCTGGCGGGAAGCGTGCGCCGCGATATGATTCTGAGCCTGGAAGAGGCGGGATTGGAAGTGGAGAGTACCCACCATGGCCTGACCCCGGGACAGCACAGCTTTTTGATTTCGGCACAGCGAGGAATCGAAGCGGGTGATTATCTGCAGACCTTTAAATCTGCAGTGAAGCGGATTGCCAAAAGTCATGGGCTTCATGCTACCTTTATGCCGAAGCCTAATATGAGCGGAGACGGTTCCGGCCTTCATGTGGGAGTCTTTATCCGTAATGCGGAGGGAAAGACGGAGAAAGCAACTGCGGAACAGTTCCGTGCCGGTGTGTTAAAGCATCTTCGTGACATGATGATTTTTACCAATCCGATGGTGAATTCCTATAAACGTCTGGCTGCGGAACGGGTCAATGTGTTCCAGCCGGAATTCCCGGCCACAGTATGGGAGAAAGGAAATGACAAGGCAGTTCATCTGGTAGAGGATCAGGAAGGAAACTGTGCGGTTCAGGTAATGTTCCCGGATCCGGCGGCCAATCCGTATCTTGCCCTCGCCGCGATCTTAAATGCAGGTCTGGAGGGAATACGCAATCACTATTCCTCGGAAGAGTGCGGAGAGAAGCTGCATTTTCCGGAGACACTGGGCGTACTTATTAAAGAGCTGAGAACAAATCAGTTTGCTCTGGATACCTTTGGCGAGAAGCTGTGCCGGATGTACGGGGAAGGAAAGAAGGAAGAATGGGATCGGTTCTGTTCCTATGTGACGGACTGGGAAATCAAAGAGTATCTCTATCGCTGCTGACCGTAAGAAATGAGGCAACAATGCGACCAGCGGACAGATGTGAAAACAGCAGCGAGGTGAGACTCTGTGGTAAATATTATCGTGGTGTTTTCCAAACCGGAAGATGGACGGAATATTAAAAATATACTGATGAAAAACGGAGTGCCGGTTACTGTGTCCTGCACTTCGGGCGCTCAGGTTCTGGCCCATGCGGATGATTTGAGAAGCGGAATTGTGGTAAGCGGGTTCCGGTACGGCGATATGACCTGCCGCCAGCTGCGGACGGAGCTGCCTCCGGAGTTCGATGTCATTCTGATTGCCTCGCCCAGTAAATGGAGCGGTGAGGAGATGGGAGAGATCCTATGTCTTCCTGCGCCTTTCAGGATGGGAGAACTGGTTGCGGCGGTGCGCCGTCTGGAAAAACTCCAGACCGAGCGGAGGCGCAGGAAACGCAGGCAGCCGGTGAAGCGGGGAGAAGAGGAGCAGAAGCTTCTGGAACAGGCCAAGGAGCTTTTGATGCGCCGCAATGGCATGACAGAGCCGGAGGCACATAAATACTTACAGAAATGCAGCATGGACAGCGGAACCGGGCTTCTGGAAGCGGCCCAGATGGTTCTGGAACTGTACCAATAAGAAGTTTCCGGTGGGGATGCCGGAAGAAAGAACAGCAGATGGAGGAAACGAGATGAAATTTACAAAGATGCAGGGACTGGGCAATGATTATGTCTATGTGAACTGTTTTGAGGAATCGGTGGAGCATCCGGAGGCAGTGGCGGTAGCAGTCAGCGATCGCCATTTCGGAATCGGTTCTGACGGACTGATTCTGATTAAACCGTCTGAGGTGGCGGACTGCCAGATGGATATGTATAATCTGGACGGATCCCGGGGTGCCATGTGCGGCAACGGAATCCGTTGCGTAGGTAAATATGCCTACGATCACGGGATTGTGGATAAGACGAAGATTTCCGTGGAGACTCCGTCCGGAATCAAATACCTGGATATGAAGGAAGAAAACGGCAGAGTAACAGCGGTGACTGTGGATATGGGACAGTCGGTGGTAACCTCGGAGCTTCCGGAAAAGATCTCAGTTGACGGAAAAGAATACGAATTTACCGGCATTTCCATGGGTAATCCCCATGCTGTTTTATTCGTGGATGAGGTGGCGGATCTGGAACTGGAAAAGCTCGGACCCAAATTTGAAAATCACGAGCGTTTCCCGGATCGGACCAATACGGAATTTGTCAAGGTTCTGGATCGAACTCACGTGAAGATGCGTGTCTGGGAGCGGGGTTCCGGAGAAACCATGGCCTGCGGAACCGGCGCCTGCGCAGTGGCGGTGGCGTCCATTCTGGCCGGATACGTGGAAAATACGGTGGAAGTACAGCTTCTGGGCGGTCCGCTTCAGATCACCTGGGATCGGGAAAACGATCGTGTATACATGACCGGACCGGCGGTGGAAGTGTTCAGCGGAGAATATGATATTTCCGGATTATAAGAGCAACTTTTGGGCTCCTCTCACATACTGTAGTAGTACAACGGTAGGTGAGAGGAGTATTTCTTTTGGACGAGAAAACAAGAGTTATGATAGATGCCGGCCATGGCGGCGAAACCGATCCGGGTGCCGTATTCGAAGGAAGACAGGAGAAGGACGATAATCTGCGTCTGGCGCTGGCGGTGGGCTCCATTCTGGAGAAGAACGGGGTGGATGTGGTGTACAGCCGTGTAAATGATGTGTACAACACGCCCTATGAGAAGGCAGAGATGGCCAACCGCGCGGGGGTGGATTACTTTGTCTCCCTGCACCGGAACGCAGCCAGTGAGCCGGGAACCGGAAGCGGAACCATGACGCTGATTTATGAAGGCGGAGGTACCGCGCAGGAGCTGGCGGAATCCATCAACCGGGAGCTGGCCCGCACCGGTTTTGCGAATCTGGGAACTTTTGAACGGCCGGATCTGGTGGTTCTGCGGAAAACAAAGATGCCGGCGGTGCTGGTGGAAACCGGTTTTCTCGACAATCCCGGGGATAATAAACGATTCGATCAGCAATTTCCGGAAATCGCCGCGGCCATCGCCACCGGAATTCTGGATTTCATTGCCGCACAGAAGGAAAAAGAAGCAGAAAAAGAAAATTATTATATGATTCAGACCGGTGTTTATCGCGTCCGTTCCCTGGCAGAGCAGCAGCTGCAGAGCTTAAAAAATCAGGGCTATCCGGCTTTCCTGGTCTATGACGGCATGTATTATAAAGTAAGAGTCGGTGCCTTCAAGAATCTGGACAACGCGGTCCGGATGGAGCAGTCGCTGCGGAAGAACGGGTATAATACGGTGCTGGTGTATGAGCAGGAAGTAAAATAAAATCGCGGACGCAGACGCGGGGAAGGAGCGGACCCGCTCCTTCCCCGCTGTGTTCCGGATAAATACAGAAGATATCATCATATGATATTTAATAGGCCGTTCTTCTCTCGCTCTGCGTGCTTCCCGCGTAGGCCAGCGGATAGAATGCGATTGCCATCAGTGCGGCACCGGCCACATCGATGACGGAATGCTGTTTTAGGAATACGGTGGACAGGCAGATGGAGACTGCCAGAAGCAGAGAACCATAGCGAATCCAGGGATTCTTGCGCAGTGTCTCGTTTTTCCGGATGGCGGTGTGGACACAGATGGAATTATAAACATGGATGCTTGGGAACACATTGGTGCAGGTGTCCGTCTGTCGAATCCATGCGACCAGCCAGGAGCAGAGATTTTTCTGCGGGTCCACGGCGGCCCGGAGGTCGGTTCCGTTAGGGTAGATCGTACAGATCAGAAGGAACAGGGTCATTCCGGTAAACAAAAAAATGCACAGCCGGTAGAATTCTTCTTTATTGGCGAAAAAGAAGTAGAGCACAGCGGCGGCGATATAAACAAACCAGAGCAGGTAGGGGATGATAAAGTATTCGTTGAAGGGAATCATATCATCAAGTTCGGAATGCATGATGTTGTAGTGTCTTGTAACCGTTTTTTCCAGGTGGACAAACCATGGAAGGTATAGCAGGAAGTAGCTGAAGATCCATGCATGCCCATATTTTTTTATCAGATTCTTCATAATCAATAAGCCTCTTTATGTCAGAAAAAGTTTTACATAAAATTAACATTCTGAAACATTGACTGATTATAGCACTTTGGTGTAGGGACTTCAAGGGGGTTATGAAAAGGTTAATAAAGTTAATAAATACGAAATAAATATGGACAGCACTATCGTTTTGCTATTTCAAAGCAGATCAACGACTCTGAAAGGAGCATATCGTGTATTTGGATTTTTTTAAAAGTGTAAACAGGTTTTTTTGCAAGAAAAAACTCAGAAACGCTTGAAAATCAAGGCTTCTGAGCTGTTTTTGAAGTAGCGGAAGGGAGATTCGAACTCTCGACACCACGGGTATGAACCGTGTGCTCTAGCCAACTGAGCTATTCCGCCATATTTGATTGATTTGTAAAAATCCTTTCAAACGCATTCGTTTTTACAAAGGAAGTGGGACCTACAGGGCTCGAACCTGTGACCCTCTGCTTGTAAGGCAGATGCTCTCCCAGCTGAGCTAAGACCCCATTCGATGTTGTCGCTCTCTCGCGACTGCTTTGTAAGTATAATATATATTGTTTTAATTGTCAACACTTTTTTGAAAATATTTTATAGAAATTTTCTTATCATTTAGAATGAAGTATGATATACTAAAACCAGCTTTGAATGAAACGGACCGACGGAGGCTGTGATGTACTATTTTATTGTAAATCCCAATGCCCGAAGCGGATATGGTTTAAGAATCTGGAATCGGCTGGAAAAATATCTGATGCTGAAGGAGATTCCCTACCGGGTTTTCTTAACGGAACGTCCGGGACATGCTTCGGAATATGCGGATCAGATTACAAGAAACTGTCAGGAACCGAGGGTGATTGTGGTTGTGGGCGGAGACGGAACCTTTAATGAGGTTCTGGATGGGCTTTGCCTGAGCAATTCGATTACAATGGGTTATATTCCGGCAGGAACAGGCAATGATCTGGCAAGAAGCCTAAAGCTTCCCCGTTCTCCCATCCGGGGAATGAAAAAGATTCTTCGTCCCCAATATTATAAGCAGCTGGATTACGGCGTGATTACTTACGGAGATGAGGTTCTCTGCCACCGGCGTTTTGTAGTCAGTGCGGGGATGGGGCTGGATGCCGCTGTTTGCCATAATCTGGGCTATTCCGGTTGTAAGCGTTTTTTCAACCGAATCGGACTTCGGAGGATGCCATATCTTGTCATTGGCTTAAAACAGTTTTTGAGAGCACGTCCGACGCACGGATATCTGCTGCTGGACGGAGTCAAACGGGTGGAGTTTAATAATATTTATTTTGTCAGTGCCCATCTGCAGCCCTTTGAGGGCGGCGGTTTTCGCTTTGCGCCGAAGGCAGACGGAAGCGACGGAAAGCTGGAGATCTGTGTTCTGAGCCATTCTTCCAAGCTGGAGGTTCTGGGAGTGCTCTGGCGAGCCTTTTGCAAGAGAAGCAGGAATAAGGGAATCCGCACCTATACCTGTACGGAAGCGCAGATTCACACGGAACGTCCGACTGCGGTTCACGTGGATGGAGAGAGCTGTTTATGCCAGCAGGATATCGGAGTTCGATGTATTGAACGCCAGGTGCGCATGATAGTATAACGGAATCGGCAGAAACAGATTGATATCAGGAAGAAAGAGGAGAAGAATATGAGAATCGGACAGGGATATGACGTCCACCGTCTGGTGGAGGGACGTGATCTGATCCTGGGCGGAGTGAAGATCCCCTATGAAAAAGGCTTGCTGGGCCATTCGGACGCGGATGTGCTGGTTCATGCCGTGATGGATGCACTTCTGGGCGCGGCTGCGCTGGGAGATATCGGACAGCACTTTCCGGACACGGACCCTGCTTATAAAGGGATATCCAGCATAGAGCTTTTAAAGCATGTGGGAAAGCTGCTGGAGGAGCATAATTATATTATTGAAAATATTGACGCGACGATTATCGCACAGCGTCCCAGGCTGGCAGCCTACCGCCCGCAGATGGCGAAGAATATCGCTGCGGCCCTGGGAATCGCGGCCAGCCAGGTCAGTGTCAAGGCAACGACGGAAGAGGGGCTGGGTTTTACCGGAACCGGAGAAGGAATTTCGTCTCAGGCCATTACCTTATTGACAACTGTGGATAATTACTGCTACGATAGAGAGATGATGACAGGCGGCTGCGGCCGGTGCTGTGCGAGAGGAGAAGAAGGATGAAGATTTTTAATACGCTGACCAGAACGAAGGAAGAGTTCGTTCCGCTGGAGGAAGGCAAGGTAAAGATGTATGTGTGTGGCCCCACCGTATACAACTATATTCATATCGGAAATGCGAGACCGATGATTGTATTTGATACGGTCCGCCGCTATTTTGAGTACAAGGGCTATGAGGTAAATTACGTTTCTAACTTTACCGATGTGGATGATAAGATCATTAAGAAAGCCATCGAAGAGGGCGTGGACGCGGATACCATTTCCCAGAGATATATTGCGGAGTGCAAGAAGGATATGGAGATGATGAATGTCAAGCCGGCGACGACCCATCCCCAGGCAACCCAGGAGATCTGCGGTATGCTGGATATGATCCATGAGCTGATTGATAAGGGCCACGCCTATGTAGGCGCGTCCGGAACCGTATATTTCCGTACCAAGTCCTTCCCGGGCTACGGCAAGCTGTCTCACAAGAACCTGGATGATTTGCAGTCCGGTTTCCGCGAGATCAAGGTAACCGGCGAGGAGGATAAGGAGGATCCGTCCGATTTCGTACTCTGGAAGCCGAAGAAGGAAGGAGAGCCGTTCTGGGAGTCTCCGTGGTGCGAGGGCCGTCCCGGCTGGCACATCGAGTGCTCTGTAATGTCTCGAAAGTATTTGGGTGAATCCATTGATATTCATGCCGGCGGCGAGGATCTGATCTTCCCGCACCATGAGAATGAGATTGCACAGAGTGAGGCGGCCAACGGTAAGCCGTTTGCAACCTACTGGATGCACAATGCATTCCTGAACATTGATAATAAGAAGATGTCCAAATCTCTGGGCAATTTCTTTACCGTAAGAGAGATCAGTGAGAAATACGATCTGCAGGTTCTTCGTTTCTTTATGCTGAGCGCCCATTACAGAAGTCCGTTAAACTTCAGTGCGGAGCTGATGGAGGCGTCCAAGAATGGTCTGGAGAGAATTCTGACAGCCGTAGATAAGCTGCATGACGGTATCAAGGCAGCACAGGCGGCGGGCCGTGAGACCATGACGGAGGCGGAGCAGGCGTATGTGACCTCCATGAAGGAGCTGGTAGCCAAGTTTGAAGAGGCGATGGATGATGATTTCAACACCGCGGACGCGATTTCTGCGATTTTTGAGCTGGTGAAGCTGAGCAACACCACAATTTCAGAGAACAGCTCCAATGAATACTTAACGCTGATGCTTCAGACACTGGAGAAGCTGTGTGACGTGATGGGCATCATCACAGAGAAGAAAGAAGAGATCTTAGACAGTGAGATCGAGGAGATGATCGCACAGAGACAGCAGGCGAGAAAGGCAAAGAACTTTGCGCTGGCTGATGAGATCCGCGGAAAGCTTCTGGAGATGGGAATTGTTCTGGAAGATACAAGAGAGGGCGTAAAATGGAAACGTGCCTGAATTATATGAAGGAGGCGCTGCAATTAAAGGCCAGGGATCCGGGGGAGTATTCTCCCCTGGCCCTGGCCTATCTCGGGGATGCGGTTTATGATCTGGTGATTCGCAGTATGGTAATGAACCGGGGCAATATGCAGGTCAACAAGATGCATAAGAAGACAGCCAGTCTGGTGAAGGCGGAGGCACAGGCAAACCTGTATAAGCTTCTGGAGGAGGAACTGACAGAGGAGGAGAAGTCTGTTTACCGCCGGGGACGCAATGCCAAATCTGCAACCATGGCGAAGCATGCCACCATGCGGGATTACCGGATGGCCACCGGGTTCGAGGCATTGATGGGATATTTGTATTTAACCGAGCGTTTTGAGCGGATGGCAGAGCTTCTGGGCAGCGGACTGCAAAAGCTGGGAGAGATTCCAAACGCAGAAGCAGCAGCTTTGAAACCGCAGGAAGAACTGTCGGAGACGGAAACAGAAGCTTTAGGAAATAAGGGAGAAGACGAATGAGATATGAGGAACTGACCATAGAGGGACGCAATGCGGTAATTGAGGCATTCCGTTCCGGCAAGACCATCGATAAGCTGTTTGTATTGGACGGTTGTCAGGATGGCCCGGTAAAAACCATTACCAGAGAGGCCAGAAAACAGAATACCATTATTACGTACGTGAGCCGGGAACGTCTGGATCAGCTCTCTGAAACCGGAAAGCATCAGGGCGTGATTGCTTATGCCGCCGCTTATGAATATGCGGAGGTGGAGGATATGCTGAAGCTGGCCGAGGAGAAAGGTGAGCCGCCGTTTCTCTTTCTGCTGGACGGAATTGAGGATCCCCACAATCTGGGTGCAATTATCCGTACTGCGAACCTGGCCGGGGCTCACGGGGTGATCATTCCCAAGCGTCGTGCGGCAGGACTGACCTCTACAGTGGCGAAAACCTCTGCCGGGGCGTTGAATTATACACCGGTGGCGAAGGTAACCAACCTGTCCGCAACCATTGAGGAACTGAAGGAAAAGGGACTCTGGTTCGTCTGTGCGGATATGGGCGGACAGGAGATGTACAAGCTGAACTTAAAAGGACCGATCGGACTGGTGATTGGCAATGAGGGCGAGGGTGTCAGCCGTCTGGTGCGGGAAAAGTGCGATATGATTGCGTCGATTCCCATGAAAGGCGATATTGATTCCCTGAACGCGTCCGTGGCCGCGGGGGTGCTGGCCTACGAGATTGTGCGTCAGCGGATGATGTAGTCAGTTATCGCAGGTACTCCATGTCACATCCCTGCTGCAGCGCCAGTACCCTGGTGGTAATCTGAATGAAATCCTTCGTATATTGAGGGATGAATTCGTTTTTGCGGCAGCAGGCATAGAAATGGCGATGATTTTCGTAATCCTCCAGAGGGAAGAACTGCCCTTTCCTCTGCTGTACATAATCATCCACATAGATATTCGGCAGTATCATACAGGCGCCGGTTTCTACCGTAACTCTTCGTCCCACTTCCAGAGAGTTGGTTTCCAGAGAAACCGGTGTTCCTGCGGGATGAGTTCTGGCAATGTGGGAATCTTTTCCTGCCAGAATGCCCATCGTTTCTTTTTCAATCAATTCATAGGAAAATCCCATGCTGGTGGATTCCAGGGCCGCCAGAGCCAGATCGATCTGACCGGTCTGCAGAAGCTCCTCCAGAGTACCCGATCCGCTTTCTGTCAGCTCCAGCTTCACATGGGGATATTTCGCGGTAAAAAACGGAAGCACCAGAGGCATTACCTGCATGGCGCGGGTAACACTGATTCCCAGATGCAGCCGTCCGGAATGGTCGTGCCTGATCTCACGAATCTGATTTTCCAGCTCTTCATTGACAGCCAGCATCCGTTCTGCCGCATTCTGCGATCGTTCGAATATAATGTGCTTACTTCAGATTCACAAAAATTCCACCTTTCCTTTGTATAATATAACTAAAATACGATGATAAACCTATAATCATCATAATATTTTCCTTATGGAAAAAGAGTTGAGGAGGTTACAAATGAGAGAAACTATCGTTGGCGTGCTTGGCTTTTTGTGTATCGCTGTTATTGTGTGACTCTGTTTAAAAGCAAGACGCTCCCCAGCATTGCATTTATTGTTTTTCCATTTATTCTTGCAGTCGTTCTGGTAATTGGCGGTTACTATGATTTCGACAATATTGCTTCACTGATTAAGTCGGGGTTCGGAAGTACCGGAAGGCGGTGCGGATGCTGTGAATGAACTGGCCCGTCCGAAGCTGTTTGCATTTAATATTGTCATTCCCAGCGTTGTTACCTGTATGGCAGACTTAATTCAGATGATTCTACCGGCTGCTCTGGGACAGCATCTGCCGTTGGTAATTGATATTCTGTCTGTGCCGCTGGCACTGGCCTTCGATACGGATTCTTATTTCTACGGAATGCTGCCGGTAATGATTGGTATCGGAGAAGGCTTTGGCATCAGCGCACTGCCGATTGCGGTAGCTATGGCGGTATGCCGTAACTGCGCAATCTTCATCAGCCCTATGGTACCGGCGACTCTGCTGGGTGTTGGTCTGGCTGATGCGGACATCAAGGATCATATCAAGAATTCCTTCTTCTGGGTATGGGGCTTCTCCATTCTCTGTATGATTTTTGCCATCATCCTTGGCATTATGCCTCTGTAAATATATTAGCCACTTACATCACAAAAGAAGAGACGGTGGTTCGGGACTCCTGATGATTCCCGGGCTATTGTCTCTTCTTTATTCACATAAAACAGAAAAAAATATTTTTTTTGAAAAAATGTTGACAAATGAATTCCATTATGATATTCTATACAAGGTTCAGCGATGAACACACAAGATGCTGCTGTAGCACAGTCGGTAGTGCGTCGCATTGGTAGTGCGGAGGTCACGGGTCCGATTCCCGTCAGCAGCTCGTCAAGGCTCTG
>JAEDOC010000152.1 GCA_016302185.1 Clostridium sp.
TAAGATACTTTCACCGGATTTCTGGCAACTGCCACCAGTCCGCCTGCCTCAATGGAAGCCAGACGAACCATTTTGGAAGTGTGTTCAATGCTTCCCTCGAAGAAACACTCCACATGATTTCCGGTATCAGGGTTTCCTCCCACACATGCCTGTACGGTTGTATAATCATGGATTCTGTGAAGATTCATACTTCCCATCACACCCGTCGGATGTGCGCGTCCGTTACAGGGGGCGTCCACTACCGGAAGGCCGAGAATGGCGGCCTGCAGCCAGCCATTTACGGTTGCTTCTCCGCCCTGCTCGTTGGTGATGATTCCTCCGATTGGAAAATCACAGTTTTTCTGAAGGATTTCAACGGTTTTCGCCAGATCCTTCGGCGTCATAAACTGATTTTCCGCATTGGGAGCACCTACCAGAGAAGCTGTCAACAGGGTATCATTGTCATCCAGCTCATCTGCTGAAATCAGACGAAGATCCGTATATTCCACTGCGATTTCCGCATATTTTCTTCCTTTTTCCGGATCTCCGCCGCCACCGCCGCCGAGGATGGTACCCCCGGCCAGCGCGGCATCCAGAATCTCCTTTGTGAGACGGATTCCTTTATTATTCATGATTTGTTACTCTCTTTCTAACTTACTATCTTACTTTTTCTTACCCAAAGCCAGAGTAGCCGTAAAGAAGCTGTAAAGAGCAGCTCCTGCCAGGGAACCTGCACCAAGGATATTGAGAATCTGCTCGTTCTCTTTGTTGCGTTTTACAAGAACGAAACGAATCAGCAGAGCGATCAGGATCGTCAGACCATTGATGGTAGAACCAACCAGCAAACCGGTCGCAAACAGAATACCAACCTGTCTGGAACCGCCCAGAAGCTGGATAACGGCACCCGGAATCGCCCAGATAATCAGCCATTTTGCAACGTCTCCGCCTGCGCCTGCTTCAATGGTTGCTGCAAAGGTTGCGTCAACCGGAGCAAACAGACCCTGGCTGAAATATTTATTTGCCATAACTGCTACCAGAACAAAAGCTACGGCAAAGCCAATAAGCTCAGATATGTACTGCTGTTTTCTTCCCTCTATTTCCAGTTCCGGATCGGCGCCGTTTCCGCGAAGAATGTAACCACACTTCAGGTCATAAGCCATATCGGAGAATGCCGGACCGGTTGCAGATGTGTAGGCAACCAGGATCGCAAGCGGCATTGCCGGGAATCCAATCAGCATACCTACGATCAGGAAGATCAGCGCGGTTGCAAATCCTGGGAACCATCCGGAATACATCGCAGAAATACCCACGATCAATTCAGATGCGATTGCAGCAAAGGCAGCAAACACAATCCAGATAATCAGCTGGATAACACTCATATCAGACCAGATACCGGTAATCACTGCAAGCAGAACGGCAACAATCAGATAAGCAACATATCCGCCTCCAAGCGCTTTTTTCATATTCGCCATGCTGGAGGTGAATTTTCCTGCCGCACTGCCGGAATCGCTGCTCTTCTTAAACAGCATACGGACGCACTGAATCAGAGAAACAATACCTGCGCCAATCATAATGCCGTGAGGCATATATTTAAACATGGTCATGGACATCAGATCTGCACCTTCACCGAAAATATTCGTGATGATCGGAAAGCTTGTGTTAAAGATATTGATGATAAATCCATTGGTTTTGATAATACCGATAATGATACTGCCCACACCCAGTGCTGCCATAGCTGCAAAATCACCGAACCAGGAAACACCCAGAAGGTCGGTAGGAATACCAATCATCTTGCCGCCTACACCGATTACCATACCAACGATAAGAAGCATCGCTTTCTTTCCTTTTTCAACAACAGCAAGAATGGACTGTGCAGATGCAACTCCGGGAGGCCATGCGCCTTCTGCCGGGAACATTTCAGAATCAAAGGTTTTGTACAGAATGGTTGCGTCAATCACAGTTGCAAGAAATGCACCAATCAGCATGGGGAACATCAGATCCGGTCTTCCCATGATAACCGGAATACCAATCGGCAGAATCAGACAGTTCGCTGCTGAGAAGGTCGCACCGGAAATCGAAGTCTGAATCATGTTCTGACAATGGATACTCCGGTATTTTTTAAGTACTGCAATCGGTATCCGTGAAATAATAATAGCAAAGAGAGCACCTACAATGGATGTGTTGGGCGCCACGCCGGTACGCACAATCAGTTCCAGACCGATAATGGCACCCAGTACACTCATTGCGATATTCAGAATCAGAATATGCGGAGCATACGCTTTGGGATGTTCAGATGCTATGATATGCATCTGCGCGTAATCCTGGTTTGTGTTTTTCATAGACATTTTCCCTCCAAATAAAAAGACTAGCGTTTGTACATCGGACAACAACGACATCATTGTCCAGGTTACAACAAAAGCCGATGCAGATAATGCCCACATCGGCTTCACAACACGTTGTATTACTAATATATCACTTTAAACAGTTAAAATCATTGTTTCCGCAGCCCCTGTATTTTCCCTTTGATTGTGCACGATGCACAGCAAAAAAGCGAAGCTCATCGGATATAGGGCCGGACACTGCATGCAAAATGCAGCTGCATGAGCTGTCCCGGATCGTCCAGCTGAAGCTGCAGAATCTCTTCTATCTTGTGCAGCCGGTGAGCCATCGTATTCCTGTGGAGAAACAATGCTTCCGCAGTCTGTTTTCGGGAACCGTTTTTTTCAATCAGCATCTCCAGCGTCTCCATCAGATGGCTTTCGTGACTGCAGTCATACTGTTCCAGAACGCCAAGCTTCTTCTGGATAAAGTCTCTGGCTTCTTCCTCTTCAGCCAGATGAAGCAAAATCAGTTCAAACCGGAGGTCTCTCACGAACAGGACATCGGATTTCAGCTTTTTTACTTCCCGAATCCGGATACATTCTTTCACCCTTATGTAAACGTCCGGCAGCTCGAGATAATCATTCACGTGTTCCGTGATCAGAGAAAATGTCCGACAGTTATGGATTTCCCTTGCTTTCGTGTTCAGCTCGGCAGCAATCTTTTCCAGGGCAGATTCCGGCGTGTCCGCAGGAACGACACAGAAGCAGGAATCCTTTCTGCACGTAGTAATCCCTGCAAGATGATATCTGGTCAGAAGCCAGTTGGCTGCCTGCACCTGTCTGTCACGGTTCATCTCCAGGAGAATCGATGACTTTTCTTTTTCCAGGTGAACCATAATCAGCCGTACAGGCGCGGCAGGCCACTGCAGGGAAGAAGTTCGATATTCTGCCTCTTCTTCCTGTGTGACCTTTCCGGTCAGGAGATCGGTGAACAGCTTCTCGTCCAGTTCTCCCTTGTTCTTGCGGGTAATCTGATATCTCGTATCCATCTGCATATGATTTTTGGCTTCCACCAGAGCAACCATGACCGGAAAAACAAGTTCGGTAAAACCGGAATTGTTATTCAGAAAAAATAATGGAAAATTCAGTTCATCTGCCAGCTGTAAAGCTTCTTTGGGAAAGTCGTCAAAAAACCTTGTTTTAATTGCCAGAGCCGATGCATTTGCTTCTTCCAGCAGTCGAATCAGATTTAACAGGGCCTCCTTATCGTTTCGAATGGCATAGCCAGTCGTAATGAGAAGCAGGTGCTTTCGAAGCCACGGTTTGATATCCGGTTGTTCCATCATGTCATAGCTGTCAATGACACGCTCTATTCCACCTTTTCCGGCAACCAGGGAAGCATATCCGTTATTCCATATTTTTTCTATATCCTTTACACGTATAGTCATTTAGCATCCTCCTCTGCGGCAGACGGCATTACAGGGAAATAATCAGAAAGAGTATCGGAATCACAACCATGCACAGCATTGTCGTCAGCACTACGGCTGCAGAGGCATATTCCTCATCCAGATGATACTGTCCTGCAATCATACTTGAGGTAGTCATGGACGGCGCAGCGCAGATGAGCATCAGAATCAGGCTTTCTATCTGAGGAAGGAACAGATGCGATACCGCATAGACCCCCAGCGGGAGGAAAAAGAGTTTGACTGCTGCCAGTACAAAGAGGGATTTGTATTTCAGAAGATTCCGGGGATTCATGAAAGCAAGGCTGCATCCGAGATAAATAAGACCCCAGCTGGAGCTGGTGCTCCCCACGGAATCAATGATATCCTGCACCGAAGCAGGCAGCGGAATATGAAAACTGGTCAGGCACAACGCCAGAATAACAGACAGAAAAATTGGGTTCAGAAAAATCTTTTTCAGAGGATTTTCCTTCTGAACAATCCCACTGGTAAAAAGAGCAAATCCCACGGTCCAGACAAGCGTGGTATCTACGACGGAACATATGGGAATATAAAGAGAACCGCCTTCCTTTGCAAACAAGGTCAGAATCAGGGGAAGGACCAGGAATCCGTAATTTCCTCCAACGGAACATCCACGGTAAACATTGGCAGTTGTCCCTTTGAGGCGGCAGATTTTGCTTCCCAGAATGCCGGCGCCAGCCATTACCAGATACATAACTGCCTGTGTGCCGGCCAAACGCCCGTACTGAACCAGACTGGCAAAGGTCATCTGATTTTCATAAATCAGAGAGATTGTGAGCGCAGGAAGTACAAACCGGATCAGAAATCCGGAAATCGAAGACATGGCTTCCTTTTTGATAACTTTCGTTTTCACTGCTGCGAAGCCAATCAAAACCAGCAGGAGAAATCCAGCCATCTTGGGCAGGATTGCCATAAAATAGTTCATCCTCTTTCTCCTTTGCATAAAACTGTGCACGGTGCACAGATATATTCTTATGCTCCTTATTATAACAGAAGAAAGAAAATGAGCAATAGAAGTTTGACTTGAGTTTCCGCAGTTATATCCACAAGATTCTAAATCTGTTCAAGTACGCCACCGGCGTACTTGCCGCGAGGCGCGCGCTCCGAAGGAGCTTT
>JAEDOC010000153.1 GCA_016302185.1 Clostridium sp.
TGGATCGGACCGGAATCCGGGAGTATTTTGATGGCTATGTCTGCGGGGATATGATTACCCGTTCCAAACCGGATCCTCAGATTTTCTATCTGGCGGCGGAGCTGGTACACTGTCTCCCGGAGGAATGTGTGGTGCTGGAGGACAGCTTTAACGGGATCAACGCGGCGCTGAATGGTGGATTTAAGGCGGTGATGGTGCCGGATCTGGCGGGGCCGACGAAGGAGATGGAAGAGCGGCTGTGGGCGAAGTGTGATTCCCTGGATGAGGTGATTGGAGTGCTGGAAGGGCAACAAGCCACTTACATGCAAGCATGACGTTTCTTGTTGCCCTTCTTTTTTCGCACTGCTCATTTGCCTTCACGAAGGATGAGCACGCGCTGCGGTTGTTTGGGGAACGAGGGTTTGCAGTGCGTGCTCGCGAGGAATATTCTGATATTAGGAAACCGATTTGGGGAAATCGGTGTTGTTGTTTTTTGTTTATCTTTAGCTTGATTATATATCATCTTTCGTATATAATCAAATTTATATAATAAAATAATTATTATAAATTTTTAATTATAATAAACGCAGGAGGAAGAATGTTCGACGGGAAAGAATATGTATATGCAGTTTATGAAGAAAAGAGCTTTTCCAAAGCAGCGCAGAAGCTGTATATTACCCAGCCTGCGCTGAGTACAGCCATCAAGAAGGTGGAGAAGAAGATTGGAAGTCCGATTTTTGACCGCAGTACCTCACCGATCGGATTAACACCCAGCGGAGAGGTTTATATTGATGCCATTGAGAAGCTGTTTGCCCTGGAACAGAATACACTGAATCAGCTGAATAATCTGAATGGCCTTCTGGCGGGAAAGCTGGCCGTGGGAGGAACGAATTATTTTACTTCTTTTATTCTGCCGGGCCTTCTGGGAGAGTTTTCCAGAAAATATCCGCAGATTAAGATTGAACTGATGGAGGGAACCACAGCTCAGCTGACAGAGAAACTGATGGGTGAGGAGCTGGATCTGATGCTGGACAATTCGGAACTGGATGACAAGAATTTCGAACGGTATTACTATAGCACGGAACGGATTATTCTGGCAGTTCCCAGTGGATTTCCGATCAATGAGGAACTGAAGCAATATCAGCTGACACCGGAGGATATTAAGTCCGGACGGCACAGCAGAGAAGATGTTCCCATGCTGCCGCTGCCGTTGCTAAAACACACCCCTTTTATCTTTGTGAAGGAGGAGAACAGCATCTATAAGCGCGGAGTAAAGATGTGCAGCCGGCAGAATTATACTCCCAATATGATCCTGAAACCGGATCAGGTGGTTTCTGCCTTTAATATGGCCAGCCGCGGCGTGGGAGCGACCTTTATTCCCGATGGCCTGGTGGCCAATTTAACTTACGAGGTACCGTTGTGCTACTATAAGATGGACGAGTCTCTCTCTGTCCGTCAGGTCTACTTATATAAAAAGAGAAATAAATATCTGACAAAGGCTATGGAGGAATTCATCCGCGTAGCGGTAGGTGAGGATGCGATTCGTCAGGTGCAGGAGCAGCGGGAAAGGGAAAGGCAGGAAAAACGGGCGGCGGAGAAGAGATAGCCGCTGTTTGTGGAAAGGAAAAATAACATGCAGTATGAAGGCGTTGTATACAGACCGCCCAGTGAGGCGAGGAGCCTGATTGTTCAGGTTACCATTGGCTGTGCCCATAATACCTGTACATTCTGTAATATGTACAAGGCGAAGAAATTCCGTGTCCGGAAGATGATGGAGATTCTGTCGGATCTGGAGGAGGCCAGCCGCAGCCGTTATGCCGGCTATATTGAGAAGGTGTTTCTGGCGGACGGAGATGCCCTGGTGATGAAGACGGAGGATCTGCTGACGATACTGGATGCCATTCGACGTCTGTTTCCCGGTGTGACGCGGGTCGCTTCCTACGGCACTGCCCAGGATATTTTAAGAAAATCGGAGGGAGAGCTGAAAGCGCTTCACAACGCGGGGCTGGGTATCGTCTATGTAGGTGCGGAGACAGGCGATAATGAGATACTGAAATATATCAATAAGGGAGTGACGGCAGAGGAGGTTATCGCTGCCGGGCAGAAGCTGAAGGCGTGTGGAATTCAGACCTCCGTTACGCTGATCTCCGGTCTGGGAGGCCGGGAAAAGGTAAGGGAGCATGCCTTGTCCTGTGCGAAGCTGATCACAGAAATGAATCCGGAGTATGCTTCTTTTTTGACATTGCGGCTTTACGAGGGAACCCCCATGTATGAAGATGTGGTGGAGGGACGGTTCCAGCGGATTACCCCGGATGAGATTGTGGATGAGATGGAGATCTTTTTAACTCATGTGGATTCGCCGGGGACCGTATTTAGGACCAATCACGCATCCAATTATGTGGTGCTGGCCGGGGATCTGAATGAGGATATCCCGGACATGCTAAAGACGCTGGAGGAGGCGAAAAAGCATCACCATTACCGGAAGTTCAGGGAGACAGGAGATTTATTGTAAATGATTTTTATTGGCGGTATCAGCTCCGGCAGGAAACAAATCGAATACTTAAAGACGGTCATCTGCGCCCGCTGCGGCGCGTACGGCCGGTATGAGGTCTTTATGACCTATATGTATTTCAGCTTTTTCTTTCTTCCGCTGTTTAAATGGAATAAAAAATACTATGTAAGAATGTCCTGCTGCGGTGCGCTGTATGAGCTTGATCCAGAGGTGGGACGAAGGCTTTCTAAGGGCGAGGATCTGGAGATTCAGGAGTCGGATCTGACGCTTCTGGAGGACGGAAGAGGTAATCCATGGAACCGGACGAAACGGTGCGCAAGCTGCGGTTACGAGACGGAAGAGGATTTTGCCTACTGCCCGAAATGCGGAAATCCGCTGTAGAAGGCAGAAACAAGGCTGGAAAAGCCGGAAAAGGATGGAAGAAAAGGCCTGGAAAACGGGAATAAAACAGATATTTGCAAAAATGCAGAAGAATGAGAGGATAAAAGAGATGTTAGAAGCAGGAATGAAAGGCAGACAGGAACTTATGGTAACAAAGGAGAATTCCGCCAGCGCTGTTGGCAGCGGACTTCTGGATGTATTTGCAACTCCGGCGATGGTAGCTCTGATGGAAAAAACCGCATGGATGAGTATTGCGGATGCGCTGGGAGAAGGCGAAGGAACCGTGGGAACGAAGCTGGAGATCGCCCACAGCGCTGCAACTCCGGTGGGGATGAAGGTGTGGTGTGAGAGCGAGCTGGTAGAGGTAGACGGCCGCAGGCTGGTATTTGAAGTGAAATGCTTTGATGAGAAGGGCGAGATCGGCGGCGGACGCCATGAGCGTTTTATCATTAAGAATGAAAAATTTATGGCAAAGGCTCTGGCCAAGAAGGAGCAGTAAAATAGCTGGCAGGCGGGCGGAGAAAAGTCCCGCCTGCCTGTTTTGTTGAGAAAGGGATTTATGAAGATTACGTATATTCATCACAGCTCCTTCGCGGTGGAGCTGTCACAGGCAGTATTTCTGTTTGATTATTATGAGGGACCGCTGCCGGAATTCCCGGAAGATAAATATTTGTTTGTGTTGGCCAGTCATTTTCACGGTGATCATTTCTCACCGGTGATTTTTGAACTGGCAAAAAAGGAAAAGAAGATAAGTTTTCTGCTTTCGAAGGATATCAGTGAAAAGAAGATTCCACAGGAGTGCCGCTCTTTGGTCCGCTTTGTGAAGGCTGGAGAGACCGTGGCATTGTCGGAGCTTTCCGGCGGGGAGATTGACGGAACGGTGGAGACCTTCAAATCCACGGATGAGGGCGTGGCCTTCTGGATTCGCTGTGAGGGCAAGGAGCTTTACCATGCCGGTGACTTAAATAACTGGTGGTGGGAAGGCGAAGACAAGGCCTGGAACCACAATATGGCGGCCAATTACCGGAAAGAGATGGAGAAGATGGCCGAACGGGAAGCTGATGCGGCGTTTGTTCCGCTGGATCCGAGACTGGGCCAGTGGTTTTATCTGGGAATGAAGGAGTTTATGGAAAAAGTTGACGCAAAAGCCGTATTTCCCATGCATTTCTGGAAAGAGTACAGTATAATAGAAGCGATGAAAAATCATCCCTCCAGCGAAGGCTTTCGGGATAAAATCATGACAATCCATAAAGAAGGAGAGGAATTTATTTTATGAAATTTACATTTGCGCACAACAATTTTAATGTAATGAATCTGGAAAAATCCCTGAAATTCTATGAGGAGGCACTGGGATTAAAGGAAGTACGCCGGAAAGAGGCAGCAGACGGCAGCTTTATTCTGGTGTATCTGGGTGACGGGGAGACGAAGCATCAGCTGGAGCTGACCTGGCTGCGGGACTGGGAGAAGGACTCCTATAATCTGGGAGATAACGAGTTCCATCTGGCCTTTGAGACCGATGATATGGAGGCATCCTTAAAGAAGCACAAAGAGATGAACTGTGTCTGCTTTGAGAATACGGCCATGGGAATCTATTTTATTGTGGATCCGGATGGCTATTGGCTGGAGATAGTACCGAAAAAATAAGGAGTGAGGGGACATGTGGCTGATTAAAAACGGAAGAGTGATTGATCCGGAACGGATGTTTGACGGCTACGCGGATATTATTGTAGAGGATGGCAGAATTAAATCGATTCTTCCTCCGGGAGAGGCGAAGGAGTCGGGGGCACAGGTTCTGGACGCTGCCGGCCTTATCGTAGCGCCGGGGCTGGTGGATGTGCATGTGCATTTCCGGGATCCGGGACTGACCTATAAAGAAGATATTGAAACCGGAGCGGCAGCGGCAAAGGCCGGCGGCTTTACCACTGTGGTGATGATGGCCAACACAAAGCCGGTGGTGGACAATGTGGAGACGCTTTCCTATGTCCTGGAAAAAGGAAAAGAAACAGGGATTCATGT
>JAEDOC010000154.1 GCA_016302185.1 Clostridium sp.
GCGGCAGGCCCTTCCCCGCGTCCGTGACCGACTCCTTACAGAAGATATTTTCGACCAATTACGCAGGGGCGCCGGCTTACGCGACGCTCTAGGTTACTCAATTACCTCTCTACTGATACCCCGCATTTAAAAACAGCGGTTTGATTGCCACGATCTCCTCATATTCTTCCGCATCTACGGAAACTGAGGAATTCAGCTTTTTTAAATCTTCTTTTACCACCTGCAGTGCTCCTCTGCTGTCTGCAGCACGGCCTTCTTCCAGCGCCTCCAGCATCCGTTTTAAGACTGCCGGATGGGCATAAGAGGCAGGGAGCGGAAAAGCGGAAGAACCACCGGGATAAAGAGACAGATACGCTTCCATCTCCTGCGCGGCAGACGCCGTTTCCTGTTCGATCCGTTTTCGGTTCGTCTCTTTTGCCGGAATCATCCGCATGCCGGAAAAGAGGAAAATCACGGTGACTCCAAAGGAGGCAATGGAAGCGGCAAATCCGACCTTCTGATGCAGAAGAAAAACACTGTAGGCGAGGGCAAGAACACCCAGCAAAAGCATCGCGGCTGCCGCTTTATAATAGCCGGAACCGGCCAGCTGAAAGCTCCGTTTCTTCCGTGCCGCCCGGCTTAAGTGAACAGACAGCTCCGGCCTCTTTTGCAGATAGGAGTCTGCCTTTTCCAATAAGGCAATCTCCTGCTTTACCTCTTCCGGCAGATCCGACTTCACTTTCGCTGCTCTCTCCGCTTCCTTCTTTTTCAGACGTTCCTCCGCCGCAGCACTGAGAAGCGGCAGTCCGGGACAGCGTTCCTTCACCGCATCCAGAAGAAGATCCACATCCTCTTCCCGCTTAAAAATACACTGTTTTTCCTGTCCCCCGTCATATTCCACCACCAGATAGGGGATCGTGGCAAACATTCCTTTTCCGGAAAAGCCGCCCTTACTCATGGCGACCCGTTTATAGACGCGGCTGACAGAAGAATAAGGAACATAGAATCTCCGGTCAAAATAAAAGCTGTTCAGATATAATGCCTTTTCACCCACTCCACAGGGTCCAAATCTACGACAGGCCTTCTTATCTGCCAGAAGCTCTCCTTCCGGCAGACTCACCTGTCCAAGCCGCACCGGTTTCCACATGCTGTCACACCCTCTTTGTCCTGCACTTTTTCTTTCTTCCGCACTCTCTTATTTTCATTTTCTTTCTTCGCTGCTGTTATTTCACTGCCGGCTTCTTCGTTGCATGAAGAAAGATACCTAAGAAGATCACTGCCACAACCAGGCCCACCGGATAGGCGATAGCTGTACCCAGATTCAGACATTCCTTCGCATAGAAGAAATAGGTTGCGGATACCGCACTCATAAAGGTAGCCGGTGCTGCTGTCAGCCAGTAATTCTTCTTCTCCCGATACAGATACATGCTGGCGGTCCAGAGAACGATCATGGCCAGAGTCTGGTTGGTCCAGCTGAAATATCTCCAGATAATGGTATAATCCAGATGACCGATGAAGGCGCCTGCGGCCAGCAGCGGCACACACAGCTTCAGACGATTGACAAATGTCTTCTGATCCAGCTTGAACCAGTCCGCAATCACCAGACGGGCACTTCGGAATGCCGTATCACCGGATGTAATCGGGCAGGCGATCACGCCCAGCATTGCCAGAGCGATACCCACACCGCCCATGGTCTGCTTGCACACATCATAGATCGCTGCCGACTGGCCGTTGTCCAGAACTGCCTGCAGTCCGGTATTCAGTCCGCCGGTCACCTCATAGAGGGAACAGCCGGCTGCTGCCCAGATCAGAGCAATGATACCCTCGCATACCATCGCGCCGTAAAATACGAAATGTCCCTGGCGCTCCGATTTCATGCAGCGGGCCATCAGCGGAGACTGGGTTGCGTGGAATCCGGAGATAGCTCCGCAGGCCACAGTAATGAACATAACACTCCAGATAGGAGTTCCCTTCGGATGCATGTTATAAAAATGAGTCCAGATCTCCGGAATCACATAGTTCGGATTGGTAAAAATACCAAAGGCAACACCAATTGCCATGATAATCAGACAGATACCGAACAGCGGGTAAATCTTGCCGATAATTTTATCAATGGAAATAAAGGTGGCAATAAAATAGTAGGCCAGAATGATCCACAGCCATACCTCCTTGCTGGCCAGAACACCCTTCACTCCACTGTTGGAAAACAGAGTTACAATCAGACCGGCCGGACCCACCGCAAATACGGTACCCACCATTACCAGAAGAACCACGCTGAATACACGCATCACGTTCTTCATCAGGTCACCTAAATAGATGCCGCAGACCTCGGAAATCGAGGCGCCGTCATTCCGTTCTGACAGCATACCGGAAAAATAATCATGGACACCGCCGGCAAAGATGGTACCAAAGGTGATCCACAGAAATACCACCGGCCCCCACAACGCACCTTGCATGGCGCCAAAGATCGGTCCTAAGCCCGCAATGTTTAACAGCTGTACCAGAAACAGCTTCCACTGCGGCATCACCACATAATCCACACCATCATTGATCCGCACCGCCGGGGTCTCCCGGTCATCCGGATCCTAATGACTTCTAACGGGTAAATTTCTCCGCGATCGCACCGCTGTAATAAGCCTCCAGAAGCCGTTCCAGATCCTTAATCTTGGCCTTCATCTCCCGGCCGATATCCGTATCTCCCACGCAGGTCCGCTCCGGCACCCACTCCACCATACGGGTCGCTGAGTGAATATCACTCTCATTTTCAATAGCCGCCTCTGTCGACTCAAAGGGATCGTGGGCTGCCAGAATCATGCCGTAGGAGTTATAAATCAGGGTATAACCGGCAATACCGGTCTCCTTCTGATATGCCCGGGAGAAGCCGCCGTCGATGACCAGAAGCTTTCCACCACACTTGATGGGGCTCTCGCCGTCCTTCGACTTCACCGGCACATGGCCGTTGACAATGTGGGCTCCCTGCGGCTCCAGGCCAAACTCCCGAAGAATCTGATCCACCACTTTCTCATCCTCCAGGAAATGGTAGTAGGGATTCTTATTCTCCTTGTGCGTCTCCTTCTCCTTCAGGAAATACCGCTCAAAGGTGGCCATCTTATCCTTGCCGAACAGCGGGGAATTCTCATGGAGCCAGATATACCACATCAGATCCCGGCCCCGCTCCCGTTCCGCCGGATCCATGGACACAAAGCCCTTTCTCACATAATTATCCAGCGCGTCGTAAAGCTCTTTGCCCTTGTATTTCTTTCCGTAGATCTCCACTTCCTTAAAGCTTCCGTCCTCATTCAGCGGAACACAGCCGTGGTACAGCAGATTATTGTTATACACCTTGTAGAGGCCGCCCTTGGCCAGTAAAAACTTCATATGCTGCTGCAGCTTCTCGCAATTTAAGAACGCCCGTTCCAGACGCTCCATGATATCTGCTTCCTGCTGCGTAAACGCATAGGGATCCTTCGGATCCACCGTCGGGAAATTCATATCCAGCATCGGATATTCCTTCCCGTCCAGCTCCAGGGTTCCCTTCTCATAATTAATCCGGTGAAGCAGATTGCGGCTTTCCAGATGGAATTCCGGATGCTTGGCAATGGCCTGGCCCTCCGCCTTAAACTGGATGATGGAAATAGCCTTGTGCATCTTCAAATTCATCTCCATCTCCGATGCATTATGGGTATCACTGCCTTTTAACTGGAAACAGGTGCAGGGATCGTCCGCATAGGTGTTCATGGCAAAGGTGGCCAGCGGCAGCATATTGATGCCGTATCCGTCCTCCAGAATGTCCAGGTTCCCATAGCGGGCACAGATACGGATCACATTGGCGATGCAGGCCGGCTGTCCCGCCGCCGCTCCCATCCAGAGCACATCATGATTTCCCCACTGAATATCAAGAGAATGATAGCTCATCAGCTTATCCATGATAATATGCGGGCCCGGTCCTCGATCAAAAATATCGCCCACAATATGCAGATGATCCACCGACAGCCGTTGAATCAGCTCCGACAGCGCGATGATAAACTGCTTCGCCCGTCCCACCCGGATGATGGTCTGTACAATGGCGTCATAATAATGCTCCTTATCCTGCAGCTCCGCCCGCTCCGTCAGAAGCTCCTCCAGCACATAGGCAAATTCCTTGGGAAGAGCCTTTCTCACCTTGGAACGGGTGTATTTGCTGGCAGCCCGGCGGCAGACCTCAATCAGCCGGTACAGCGTGATCTTATACCAGTCCTCCGGATTCTGCTCCTTCTGAAGAATCCGGCTCATCTTCTCCGCCGGATAATAGATCAATGTCGCCAGCGACTGCTTATCCTGCCAGCTTAAGGTATTGCCAAACACATCATCAATCTTTCTGCGCACCGCACCGGAACCATTTTTCAGCACATGAGAAAATGCCTCATACTCTCCGTGAATATCCGTCAGGAAATGCTCCGTTCCTTTCGGAAGATTCATGATCGCCTCCAGATTAATAATCTCCGTCGATGCGGCGGCAATGGTCGGATACAGCTCCGACAAACGATCCAGATAGCGGCTCTCCAATGTTTTCATAATCTCTCCTCCCAATCTATTTTTTACTGTTTCAGGAATGATCCTTATTCAGGAAAAAGGCCTTCGCCCCCTTCCAGCA
The DNA here is from genome assembly GCA_016302185.1 of Clostridium sp. Lineage (GTDB taxonomy): Bacteria > Bacillota > Clostridia > Lachnospirales > Lachnospiraceae > Otoolea. Next base: position 4,613 of record JAEDOC010000154.1, read on the forward strand.
CCATTCAAAGGCGCCTTTCTCAAAAAGAAGATAAAAAAGCTCCGTACAGAGAAGTGTCACTGCCATCGAAGCAAAGAAATTCACTCCCAGATAAAACCAGTTCGGTCGTTCCAGAAAACGGATATAAAACCCGCAGGAAAAGGTGCAGATCACCAGCCAGTGAACCAGAAATACCGAATAGCTGCGCTCTCCCAGCCACAGGATGGGGCGAAGCAGAAGCTTCCG
>JAEDOC010000022.1 GCA_016302185.1 Clostridium sp.
CCTTTTTATTCCGCTCCGTGAAGCTCATCTTCACCGCATCGCTGACATGAGGAAGAAATTCCACATTGATCTCATCCGTCAGTGCCAGCGGTATCAGACCGGTGGTAAAGGGCAGAGGCGCCAGCGCGTACAGAAAGGTGTCAGCAACCTCGATATCAAATTTTCCTTTTTCTGTGCTGGTGGAAAGAATCATGCAGGCCAGAACATTATTCTTATAGGTCTGCAGCATTCCCTTGGTATAGGGAGCCACCTTGATCGGGTGTTTTCCGCCCTCCCAGGTGGTCTGAATCCAGATAATGGGCTGATCCGGAAGCATCTCCTCCTTCTTCAGAAGAAGCACATCCGCATAGTCCTCATAGGTAGTCAGCGGCACCATCCGACGGAATTCCTCCAGAGTGCGCGGATGCTTTCCTTTCAGGATCTTCTGTCCCAGCGGACTCTCGCACCACAGCTGCATCTGCTCCTCCAGCAGCCGTTTCTGAATACTCATATATTCATCCATATCAAGATCCAGAAACCCGCAGTACTCCTGCCAGATCCGATCATATTCACCATCCCGTAACTTATCCTCAAAGGTCATCCACACTCACCTCTTTTGTCCCCTCATTGGAAGTAAAAACGGTACTTCCTTCCGATATTCCCCATAATCTGAAAATTCTCTGGGAAAAATAAGCTGATCCTGATACCAGGCATACATCAGGTTCAGAAACGAAAGCATCAGCCCGCAAAGCAGGCCGTAAAGCTCTCCGCTTCCAAGGCCAAGACTGACAAAGCAGCCAAAAAACCACCAGATTCCAGGGTGACGGCACCATCCGTAGATACCGCTCCTGCATACCTTATGACTGTCCGCCTCCTGACAATAGGTACTGTCAAACGGAAGCGCAAAAAACAGCGTATAAATCAATGCCGCCAGAAACAGTGCCGCCAGCAGCAGATAGACCGGCCAGCCGGCCGGCTTTCTCTCCCATACACGAGTCAAAAGCCCCACACCTGCAGCCGCCTGACACAGACAGCCAATCAGAAAAAAAAGGTGTAATCCTTTTTTCTTCCAGAAAATACGATTCCAGTCATAAATAAAAAACAGGAAAAAGCCAACGCTTCCGATAAGAAGCTCCATACTTTACTCTCCCTCAGCCTCAAATCCGGCAATGCCAAGAGCCCCCGGACCTCCGTGGCAGGCGATCACGCAGCCGCAGCGGGTCTCCAGAATCTGCTGAAAGCCCAGACCGGCAGCATGCTCCCGCAGCCTCGCCATCAAATCCGGTGAAAAGCCGTCGACACAAAACAGATATAACAGAGACCGGTCCAGCCGGTTCTCCCTCACAAACTCATCCAGATATTTAAAAGCGACCTGCTCCATGCGGCCCCGGTATTTCTTCGAAGCCACGAGCCTGCCCTCTTTTATCACAATCAATGGCTTAATACTTAGCAGAGTTGCCCCCAGATAAGCCGCATTGGACACTCTGCCTCCGGCTTTTAAGTATTCCAGGGTATTGGGAAGAAACGAAACTCTGGCACGGGAAATCCATGACGCAAGCTTTGCGGAAAGCTCTTCTCCATCTGTGCAAAACGGAAGAAGCTCCGCCGCTTTCTCGCAGATCAAAGAGATCCCGCCGGATACATTCAGAGAATCCACCAGAAAAATCCGTGGATCTCCCAGCTCCTCCAACGCGATCCTGCAATTCTGATATGTAGAAGAAGCCAGAGACGTGTAGGCGATATGTACCATATCCGCCTCCGGATATTCTTCTCTCAGCTTTCTAAAAAAAGTAACGTATTCCTGAGGATTTACCGCAGAAGTAGTCGGCACCGTTCTGGTGTTCCGGTAATAGTCAAAAACTTCTGTTACCGGAAACGACCCGTCTTCCCGGGTTTCACCGCCCATCGCCACATACATCGGAATCACCCGGATTCCCAGTCTGTCTGCATGCTCTCTGGTTAAATCGGTTCCGCTTTCTGTCGTAATAAGAGTCCTTTTCATACAATTCTCCCCAAAAAGTACTAGTCATGATTATTGTAGCATAAAAGAAACAAAAATGAAACACTATGTCTGCGATTTATTTTATATCCTTGTTATTAATTTCCTGCTTAAAAAATGCGCCAGCCGATACCCGGCTGACGCGTTTCGTTACGCAATTCCATTCAATGAAATCGTTTTATTCATATTCCTTTTTCCAGCCCGTTGTAGGCCATCTGGTACACCATAATCACATCCTTTTTCTCCGGCTGCACCGGATTGGTAGCCATACAGCTGTCATGCAGTGCCAGCTCTGCCAGCGCCGGAAAATCGGAGGGATTTACTCCCTTTAATTCCTTTAAGGTTCCTGCAATCCCTACCCCCGCACTGAGTTTGCAAAGCGCTGCCACCACAGAAGCCGGTTCTGTGGCAGAAAGTCCCATGGCAGAGGCAATTTTGGAGAATCCTTCCCTGGTGATACTGCTGCTTCCATTATAGATCAGAACATAGGGAAGCAGCACCGCATTGCAGACACCGTGGGGCAGGTTATACCGTCCTCCCAGCGCATGGGCCATGGCGTGCACCATACCCAGACCGGCATTGGAAAATGCCATGCCTGCCGTATATTCCGCGTAAGCCATCCGCTCTCTGGCCTCCTCATCGGAGCCGTCCGCCACCGCTCTGGGAAGATACTTCGCAATGGTCTCTATGGCCCACAGCGCATCCTTATCCGTCAGCGGAGTCGCATTCTTTGACAGCACCGCTTCCACTCCATGGGTCATGGCATCCATGCCGGTGGCTGCGGTCAGCTTCGGCGGCATGGATCTCATAAAATCAGTATCATTTACCGCAATGGAAACCATGCAGTTGGTATCCACCATGGTCATCTTGCTGTGACGCACCGGATCGGTCACAATATAAAAGCTGGTGCATTCGCTGCCTGTTCCCGCCGTGGTGTTCACCGCCACAATGGGAATGCCCGGGCGGGAAGACTGATCGATTCCCTCATAGGACTCCACACTTCCCCCGTTGGCCACCACAATACTGACTGCCTTTGCCGTATCGATGGCAGAGCCTCCGCCCAGTGCCACCAGAAGATCCACGGAAAGCCCCTTCGCTGCATGAATGCATTCCTCCACAATGGAAACCGTCGGATTTGGCGTCACCTGATAATAGACGGCATATTCCACACCGGCTTCTGATAACACCTCTCCCACCCGGGCCGCAGCGCCGGATTCATAGAGAAAACGATCCGTCACCACCAGGGCACGGCAAATCCCCATCTTTTTCAGCTCCGGGATCAGAAGACGGATGGCACCTTTTCCGAAAAAGCTTGTTTTTACTGCATTGATGCGTTCCGGCATCCTACCGCCTCCTTACTTTACCTGACTGCAGACGATCTGGATCGGATCCCAGATCGAAGAAGCAGAGGAGGAGTATACAAAGCTTACCTGTCCCAGCTGCTCCGCTGTCATCCCTGCTGCCACCGCCACCGCAATGGCATTGATCCGGGCTGCCGCATTTTTCTTTCCCCAGGCCTGAGCCCCCAGCACCTGATGGGTTGCTGCGTCATATACCAGCTTAATCATCACAGAATTGGGATTAGGACAGATACCCGGACGGTCATTGCCGGAAGCCAGCACACTCTTTACCCGATATCCGGCTCTCTGTGCCTCCTCCTGGGTCATACCGGTTCTGGCGATCTCCAGCCCTGCTGTATGCAGACTGCTGGTCCGAAGCCCTCCGGTCAGGCCTGCGGTACAGTTGCCGATGGCATAGATTCCCGTTACACTGGTTTCCAGCTTTTCATTGATGAGAATCGCGCCGTTTTTATCCAACGCAATGCCGGCCGATGCCGCCAGCGCAGTGTTGGGAATCACACCGATGGCACTGATGCAGAGATCACAGGGATAGGTTCCCCGATCCGTCCGCACCTGCTCGATAAAGGTCTGTCCCGGGAACTCCCTCACGGTCTCTCCCAACTGGAAGGCAAGACCGGCCTCCTCCAGTTCCTTCTGAATCATGGAGGCGACCTCTCCATCGAATTCCGGAAGCAGACGTCTCTCCTTCTCGATAATCCGAACCTTCCGTCCCAGCTTATGGAAGGCCTTGGCAATCTCCAGCCCCGCATAGCTGCCGCCTAATATTACAATATCACGAACATAGGGAGTCCGGACATATTCCTTCAAAAACAGCAGATCCTCCACACTCTTTAAGGTCTGTACCCCGACCCGATCCGCACCGGATACCTGGGGAATCAGAACTGAATTGCCCGTAGCCAGTACCAGCTTATCATACCGCTCCGTAAAGGTCCTGTTTCCATCCATATCCCGGATGGTCAGCGTGCGGGAGGACGGCTCGATGGCCAGCACTTCATGGCGCAGATGAGCTTCAATTCCCTGGGCCGCCAGCTCCTGTTCCTTCCCGTCAATCGCCTCTTTTAATGTTTTTAAATCTTCACTCAGATAATGAGGCAGGCCGCAGGTTCCGCAGGTATAAAAGCTTCCCCTCTCGTACACAACAATATGTGCCGCAGTATTGCCGGATGCCAGCATCATGGCGGCTGACACCCCTGCCTCTATACTGCCGATTACAATGATTTTCATGCCAGATTCCTCACCCTTTTTCTAATATTCCACTCAGCGCCCCAGAACCGGCGGATTATCCACAATACCCACAATAAAGGCATCCAGCGGAGCCGCATGATCCAGCGCATGCTGCGTGGTCTCATCTGTTGTCACGATCACCATCTCGCCGATTCCGGCGCCGATGGTGTCCGCTGCCACCAGCATATCTTTTTTATTTCCGTACACCGGTTCTACCAGCAAAAGCTTATAGCCCACCAGATTGGTGCATTTGCGGGTAGCAACTACGGTTCCTTTTACAACACCAAGAATCATATGATCAGTCCTCTTTTTCCAGAATCGTTACCAGTTGTCCCTGCTTCAGCTGAAACGCATTTCCATCATCCGTATCAATGTGAAAATCCATCTCACACTGATCATTGGAGCGAATCAGAACGCCGCCCATGACGCCCTTTTTCTCACCGTCCACAGAAACCTTTACCTTGTCACCATCCTTCAGCCCGAAGGCCTCCGCCTGCGAAGGGGACAGGTGAATATGACGGTCCGCAATGATCACACCGTGATCCACGGTAATCTCCCCACAGGGTCCCCGCAGGGTAATTCCCGGTGTGCCCTCCAGATGACCCGACGCCCGGACCGGAGCCTTGACCCCGATACTGCGGCAGTCCGTCTGTGCCAGCTCAATCTGCGTTTCCTTCCGAAGCGGTCCCAGAATCCGTACCCGGCGGAGCATCCCCTTCGGCCCGATGACATCCACACTCTCCTCTGCAGCGAACTGTCCCGGCTGAGACAGGCTCTTATAGGGAGTCAGCACATAGGTTGGACCGAACAGTCTTGCCAGATCCCTGGCATTTAAATGCACATGGCGCATGGAGATTCCCACAGGAACCCTCCGTTCCTGCCCGGCCAGTGCCTTTTTTACCGCCTCCGTCACCAGCTGAATGAGCTGCTCACCGGTAATATTACGAATCAACATGCCCGATTAATGAAGCGGCGGCATGCATTCACTTACGCTGACATGCGGACGCGGAATCACATGGGCGCTGACAACCTCTCCGATACGGGACGCAGCTACCTGTCCGGCCTCCACAGCCGATTTTACTGCGCCTACATCCCCTTGTACAAATACAGTCACCAGACCGGCTCCAATCTGCTCCTGACCAACCAGGGTAACCTCTGCTGCCTTTAACATGGCATCGGTTGCCTCAATGCTGGCTGTAAAGCCATTGGTTTCAATCATACCCAGAGCTGCCTTTAACGGAACCTGCTCGCCCTTTCCTTCCGGCTTTCCTGTTGCCGGTCCCTTGGGCGGAAGAACTCTGGCTATATCATCGTGGGGACGGGGAATCACATGGGTTCCGAACAGCTCTCCCACCCGGGAAGCGGCTTCCTCACCCGCCTCTACGGATGCCTTTACCGCACCAACCTCTCCGGTCACAATTACGGTGGTCAGTCCGGCACCGATGGTTACCGAACCGATAAACTCCACATCCGCTGCCTTTAGCATGGCATCGGTTGCCTCTATATTTCCAACCAGACCTTTTGTCTCAATAAAACCAAGTGCTCTCATGGTTTTTCCTCCTCTATTCTCTTATCACGGCTGCGCCTTCTGAAATTACATCCATCTATTTTGCCTCATAAACCAGCTCCGGCATACACTCCTTCACACCGGTATGGGGACGCGGAATTACATGACTGCTTACTACTTCTCCGATGCGGGAGCCAGATTCTAATCCGGCCTCTACAGCTGCCTTCACGGCACCCACATCACCCTGGACGAACACGGTCACCAGACCGGCGCCGATTCTCTCCTGACCTACCAGAGTAACCTCCGCCGCCTTCAGCATGGCATCCGCTGCCTGAATATTAGCTGTGTAGCCATAGGTCTCGATCATGCCAAGAGCACTGTTTAACGGTGCATCTTCTTTTACGGCATCCTCGCCCAGAGAACCTCCGGCTGCCGGTCCCTTCGGCGGCATAATCTTAATGATATCATTATGCGGACGGGCAATCACATTGGTGCTTACCAGCTCTCCCACGCGGGAAGCGGCCTCAGCTCCCGCCTCTACGGATGCCTTTACTGAAGCGACCTCTCCGGTCACTACCACTGCCACCAGACCGGCGCCCAGTGCAACCGAACCGAGGAATTCTACGGAAGCTGCCTTCAGCATGGCATCGGTGGCTTCAATATTTCCAACCAGACCTTTGGTCTCAATAAATCCAATCGCCTTCATTGTTTTTTCTCCTTTACAAACAATTAAATGATCCGCAGTCCTCCGTCAGCCAGCATGCAGCGACGGCGGCGGCAGAAGCTCTTCGCACAGGTGATTCCCTCTCCGGTGGGGCCTGCGATGGTCATCGTGCAGGAGCCCTCCCCACCGATGCCCAGTCCTGCCTTGGTACAGCTGTTTTTTACATAAATTGTCGTCTCAATCAGACGGGCAAAATGTGTCATATGGTAGACATCCTTTGAGAAAATGGAGGAGGTATGACGGTTGCCGTGCTCTGCGGCCAGTGCCGCTTCCTCTGCCTCCTCAAAGCTTTGGCAACGGACAATGGGAAGAATGGGCATCATCTGCTCTGCTAATACAAAGGGATGATTCTTATCCACCTCACATACCGCCAGACGACAGGTCTCCGGCACGGTAACACCAATCTGTTTTAAGATTTTCGCCGCGTCCTGTCCCACCCAGTCCTTATTGGCCGTATACTCTCCGTCCTTCTTCTGCTGGATACACAGCTTTGCAAGCTGCTCCGTCTGCTGCGGGGTCAGAAGATACGCTCCCGCTTTCTGAATATTGTAGAGAAAGCCGTCATAAACCGCATCCACCACAAAAGCCTCTTTTTCCGCGAAACAGAGAATATTATTATCAAAGGAAGCTCCTTCATATATCTTCTGTGCTGCCAGCTCCACATCTGCAGTTTCATCCACGATTACCGGCGGATTGCCCGCGCCGGCGCCGATGCATTTCTTTCCGGTACGCAGCAGAGCATTTACCATGCCCATACCGCCGGTACCTGCCATCAGGCGGATCTTCGGACTGGCTGCCATCTTGTCAATATTTTCCATGTTGGGTTCCCGTGTCATGGTAATCAAATTAGCCGGGCCTCCCGCATCCACAATTGCACGGTTCAGTGCCTGCAGGCATTCTGCAGAAACCCTCTTTGCACGGGGATGAACATTAAATACCACGGTATTTCCGCCGCTGATCATGCTGATGGTATTATTAATAATGGTCTCCGTCGGGTTGGTTGTTGGTGTAATGGAGCAGATCACGCCAAAGGGCGCGTACTCCTCCAGCATCAGTCCGTTGTCCCCCGACAGGGCCTCAGTGGTTAAACACTCCGGCCCCGGAGTTTTGTTGATGGTCGCCAGATGTTTTTCTACCTTATCCTCATAGCGGCCCATGCCGGTTTCTTCCACAATCTTCCGGCACCATTCCTCCACATGAGAACGGGCACAAACCCGAATCGCTTCCACAATCCGTTTCCGATCCTCTACCTTATACTGAGTCACCCACTCACGCTGTGCCTTCCATGCGGCTTCTACCGCATCCTCAACTCTTTCGAATACGCCGTCTTCGCCCTGCACAGAAGCGGCAGCGTACCCGCTGCTTTTCACTGTCTTTAATGGCTGATACGCAGGCTGAGATACCGGCTGGCCGGAAGCGGCCGGTTTTACCCGTTCCAGTACCTGCTTTACGATCGCCTCTATTTCCTGAGTACTAATATCCATGTTTCCTCTTCCTTTCCTCCTACAGAGAAGCCAGGCTGCGTCTTACGACCTCCGCCATCATCTGCTGCCGCTTCACTGCCAGATCACTGTGGTCGGAGACAGCAGCTGTATTTCCTGCGGCAGCCGCCGCAGAAATGTTCCTTCCTGTGCCTGCCGGGGCTGCGGGAACTGCCGCCGAAGTTTTCCTCTCCACCGGAACCGGCTGCTTTCTTTCCTCCAAAACCGGCAGCTTCTCTCCCGGCCGGATCATCGGAGTTAAGCCTTCCATGGAAAAGCTTCCGCCGGCTGTTTCACAGCCATTCCCTGCCGGCACAATCTCCACATGGGACATTCCACAGGTGTTCCCCACTGCCTGATATCCACTGCTCTCTGCATTTCCCGAACAGAGCATCCGGCTGACTCTCGCATAATACTCCAGCGCTTCCAGCTTATGAAAGGCTTCCGTCAGGCTTTCGCCCCACATCATACATCCGTCCCCGGACAGAAGCACTCCCGAATCTGTCTTGCAGGCCAGAACTGCGGCTTTTGCCGCCGCCTCCGCATTTCCCGCCGGAACAAGAGTAATCCTCCCCAGCTTTCGTAAGGAGGGTGTGTAATCCACCGGAGAAACACTCTGTCCTCTGGCGGCCAGCGCAACCGCTCCCACCGGATACGCATGCAGAACTGCCCGAAGCGACGGATTCTGCTGATAAATCTGCAGATGAACCTCCACATCCTCCGGAAGTCTTGCCTGGCGGGACCCCGGCATCTGTTTTCCGTTCAAATCCACACGGAGAAAGCTGTCCTGCTTTAAGGCCCCCTTGTCTGCCCCTTCCGCTGTGATCCACACTGCGTTGGGACCGACCCGGACACTTAAAGAGCCATCTCCGGCGATGACACAGCCCTTTTCCTCCATGCGGTGTCCAATCTCAATCATCCCTTTTTTTGCTTCAAAATCGGAAGGATAACTGATTCCCTGAATCACCATGTCTTTCCCTCCTTATCGTTTCAGGGGAGGCAATCCCAGCATGACACGGGCCTCCGCCGGCGTCATGGGCATCATTCCCTTACTCTTTACAATATCTGCGGCCTTAGCAATCAGCACCGCATTGTTATCTACCCGGCAGTCCGGGCTTAAATAGTCCGAATCCTCAAAGCCGATTCGAACGGAGCTGGCTCCCATATCCAGCGCTGTTTTTACCATCTCCCAGTCTGTCCGGTGTGCCTCGGTATATCCCCAGATCACATCCTCCTTGCGGAAATTGTCGTACAGTCCGTCAATCATATGCTTTAAACCTGCCACGGTTGCCGGCATCTCCCCCGGATGACCGAACACCAGAGCAATCAGCATGGGCTTTGGAAAATGAAACATCTCATCCAGCTCCCGCAGGGTGTTTGCCATACCCACCTCAAATAACTCCGTCTCCGGCACCTTTTTATTTTCCAGAATCTGCTGTACACAGTAACGCACATCCTTAATGGGATTTTCATAAACCGCGTCTCCCAGGTTTACCGAACCCACATTCAGACTGGTGCACTCTACCAGCGGTGAATAACAGGGCTGGCAGCGCTCTTCGATGGTCAGATTCGACACACCGCCGGTGGATATCTCCACAATAATATCACTCTCTGCACGGATATAGCGGATCGTCTCCTCCAGAAGAGACAGATCCGGAGTCAGGCGGCCATTCAAATCACGGACATGCAGATGAACCATTGCCGCCCCGTTTTTATAACATTCGGTGACATCCCTGGCAATTGCGCGGGGATTGATCAGGCTGTCCGTCGCAGCCACCGGCGCCACCGAAAGCATAACTTTCCTCATCCCTTCATCTCCTTTTCCTTATTTCCAGAATACGTAATGCTCCATTACTGCCTGGGTAATACGGGCAGTATCTCTCTTTTCTATCACATCAGCTATCTGACGATGCAGCTCTAAAAACTCTTCAATCTGATTGCTGTCCAGCCATTTCCGTACGGTCTCCCTCCGGCTCGGCACCGTCAGACGGGCCACATAGCTGGTCACTGTATCAATCTGCGGATTATGAATCGTTAATGCAATCGAACGGTGAAAAGCCAAATCCATCTCCAGAATCCGATCCACATCCGGTTCCTTCTTCCGCATCTCTTTTCCGATCTTCTCCACCATTTCCAGAAGCTGAGGAACGATCTCTCCGACCTCCGGATTCTCCAGCGCCACCTGCAGCGTCCCTATATCAATCACAGCACGGAGCTGCACAAAATCATTCCAGTCTCTTTTCTTCAAAATCAGGCTGTACAGCATGGGATCCAGCATCGGCTGTTGATAGCTCTCCGTCACAAAGGTGCCGTCGGCTCTGCGGATATACAGGATACCGAAGGCCTGAAGCTGCTTGATCGCCTCCCGTACGGAATTGCGCCCCACACCATATTTGGCGGAAAGCTCCGGCTCCGTCGGAAGACGGTCACCGGGCTGAAGCTCTCCACTTATAATCTCATTGGTGATACGGTCAACTACAAGGTCAACAGCCGATTTCTTATTCTCAGATGTGTGCATAACGAATCCTCCTTCTCCTCTTCTGTGCGGATTCCGACATACACGCTGCGTTTACCTCATCAGCATACCCGGTGCGGTAATCAGAGCCGGGAACGCAATCAGAACTGCGATACATGCAAAGGTTCCCAGAATAAACCACCCCAGGTATTTGATGGTATCTCCCACCTTGATGTGCATCAGGTCACAGGCCACATAAATACACATACCTACCGGAGGAGTTACCAGTCCGATACCAATCACAACCGTTACCAGTACACCGAGTACAATCGGATCAATACCCACACTCATCGCAATGGGGAAAATAATCGGCATAAACAGAGTAAGAGTCGCAATCGACTCCATAAACATGGTAACGATAAAGAACAGCAGTAAGATCATAATCAGAATAATCGTCGGGTTGCTGGATACACTGAGCATACGATCCGTCAGCCATTTATCAAATCCGGCAGTGGTCAGCATAATCGTAAACAGCTTGGCTGCTCCGATGACAACAAAGATACGGCCGGAAACACGTACGGTTTCACAGAATGCAAACTTCAAATCCTCCAGCTTAAACTCCTTATAAACCAGCCCACCCACAATCAGTCCATATGCCACCGCAATCGCACCGGCCTCTGTGGGAGAGACGATACCGGAGGTGATGGATCCGACGATGATGAACGGCATCAGAAGTGCCGGCCAACTTTCCAAAAATGCTTTCCCCAGCGGCTTCCAGCTGAAATGTCCCGGTTCCTTATCCACGCCTTCCTTCTTGGCAAATATGTAACACAGCACCATCTGTGCAAGTCCAATCAGGATACCCGGCAAAATACCTCCCAGGAACAGCTTTCCTGTGGAAATATTACAGATTCCCGCAATAACTACCATCGGGATTGACGGCGGGATAATGATACCAATTGTAGACGAAATCGCCGTTACGGAAACGGTCAATTCCTTGGAGTAGCCCTTTCTTACCATCTCCGGCATAAACATACCGGAAACACCGGCGGTATCTGCCACCGCAGAACCGGAAATACCGGCAAAGATCATAGAAGAAAGGACATTTACATGTGCCAGTCCGCCGTAGATATGGCCGACAATGGTATAGCAGAAATTCATCAGACGTTCGGAGATTCCACCCTTTGACATCGTATAACCGGCAAAGGTGTAAAGCGGAACGGCCAGAAGCGCCCAGGAATTCATGCCTTCAAACATACGCTGGCACACGGTAACCATGGAGCCCGCATCAAATAATGCGATACATCCAATCGCTGAAAGTCCTAAGGAAATACCAATCGGAATTCCCAGAAACATCATAACAAAAAAACTTCCAATTAGCCAGACAATCATTCGTTTAAGCCTCCTTTTTTTCTTCCTGCTCTGCCGAAAGTGTCACTGCCAGATGAATCAGAGCAGCGATCACACAGAGGCCTCCGGCAACCGGAAAAATCCAGTAGACCTGACCCATGGTAAACTGCGGCATCGTGGATACCTTCTGCTTCGCTTTCGTTGCCAGAAGCCATCCGGAATAGGTTACGGTCAGATAAAACACAATTTCAGCGACATCCACGATGATACGCCCCAGCTTATAGCCCCAGGGGAATTTCTGGAGTATGGAATCCACCGCTTCCACCCGCAGGTTGGTTCCCATCACCACGATACCGGCCCCTCCCAGCATCATAGCCCAGACATTGGCATACTGACTGAACTCCATATACCACTTAAAGCCTCCCACGGAAGGAATCAGTCGCAAAATAACATTCAGGGTAATCACCACAAACATCACGGCCAGCAACAGCGCACCGATTACCGTCATGAGACTGTCCATCCCTTTTTGTATCTTTAACAGCATACAATCTCCTTTCCTTGCACCATTTCAAAAAGAATGCCGTCGTCCCCGGGATGCGGGGACGACGGCCAGCATCACATATTAGCGGCTTTCTTTCCAGCTCTTTAACTGATCCAGCAGTTCTCCATAGGTGTCTGCATTGTCCGTAAGTACGGAAGCAGTTGCATCTGCAAACGGAGCCAGTTCCGGATTATTAATCTTCATGCCGGCTTTCTCCAGCTCGCTTACCAGATCCTCAGTCTGCTGACGATTCATGGTACGATCCTCTTCTGCGGATGCTTTGGCAGCGGCAGCGACGATCTCCTGCTGCTCTGCGGAAAGCTTCTGCCAGGTGGACTCAGCGATAGTGAAGCACATACCGGAATAGATGTGGTTGGTTACAGACAGATAGCCCTGTACCTCATACAGCTTATTATTGAAGATAACCGGAATCGGGTTCTCCTGTGCATCATAAGTACCCTGCTGCAGTGCCTGATACAGCTCAGAGAAGCTTAACGGCTGCGGGTTGGCACCCAGAGCGGTCATGGTAGCCATAATCACCGGGTTCTCCGGGGTACGGATCAGAAGACCCTTCATATCATCCGGGGACTCAATCGGTTTCTTGGAGTTGGTTACACAGCGGAAGCCGTTGCAGTAATGAGCCAGTACACGCATATTCTGCTCTACCAACGGTTCCTCGGCTGCAGCTTCAATCTCACTGTCCATGAATGCCCATGCCGCATCAAAATCCTCAAACTGGAACGGAAGTGCGGAGATACCCATCTTCGGCTCATAGGTGGCGAAGTTGGACGCATCGGTAATGATGATATCTACGGTACCGGAATCCAGTGCCATGGAGTTGATTAAGTCAGCGTCACCGCCCAGCTGTCCGGACGGATAGACCTTCGCGGTAACTGCACCGCCGGTCTTCTCTGCGATCTCATCCGCAAACTTCTGTGCTGCGATATTACGCGGGTCTGTCTCTGCGGTGGAAACACCGATCTTTAATTCAATGCCGGAACCTGCAGCCTCTGCCTGCGCTTCCTCTGCCTTGGTCTCCTCTGTCTTTGCCTCTTCTGCTTTCGTCTCAGCAGCGGCTGTCGTTGCCGGTGCAGAAGAACTGCTTCCACATGCTGTTAAGCTTGCCATCATACTGGCTGCCATCAGAATCGCAATTGTTTTTTTCATGATATACTCTCCTCTACATTATATATGTTCTGACGGATCATCCCGCCATACATTCCTGTTTTACCTTCTCAAAATATTCCTTTACGCTTTCATAGAGCCCTTGGCAATCAAGGCTGCCTTCAATGCTGCGGCTCCAAAGGCCGGACTTCCCAACACCGGCTTGCCGAATTTCTCCGACATCTCCGCTGCCGCATACGCCATACTTCCCTGTGCCAGTACAATTACATCCACCTGATCCACGATTGTCGCCGCAGACTCGGTCAGGCGTGCCTTAAACTGTACCTGATCCAGACCAAACGCACCATCCACCAGACAATCCACCAGAGTTACCGCATGATTCATCTCTCTGGCCACACGTTTTACCGTATTCTTTGTCGGCTCTAAGGTGGTCGGCAGCGTTGCCATCACACCGATTCTGGAGCCCAGACGCACTGCCTCACGGCACATCTCTTCATCCACACGGACAATCGGAACTCCAAGGTAGCGTGCCGCATCCTGTGCCGCATCCGCAACCTCTCCGACGCTGGAGCAGAGATTCAGCACTGCCTCACAGCCCTCCTCCGCCGCCTTCATATACATGCCAATCAGGCGGGCCGCCGGAGCTGTGGTCACATAGCCGGCTTCTCTGACATCAGCCAGAATACTGGGATCCTGCAGGCTGTAAAGCTCCACATCCTCCCCCAGCTGCGCCTTAACCTCCCGCTCCACATCAGCGATCAGCTCCGGTGTTGTACTGGTATAAACCAGACCAACTTTCATTTCATTTCCTCCTCCCATTATCGTGTTAAAATACAATCAGGAAATTTTAAACATCCTATGTTTAACATCCTATGTTCAACATCCTATGTTTACTTTATACCATTTTAATGTAAAAGTAAATACGGCAAAGAACACAATCTTCCCTCTCATCTTTTGTGCAAATTGCCAAATTTCTTTGTGTATTTTTTAACATTTTTCTAATATCCTGAATAACACAAAGCAGAGCATCCCGTCAGGAATGCTCTGCCTGAATCCAACCCAAAAAGATTCTATCGTCCCAATAAGGTTTCCACCGCATTTTTTAATGTATCTGTATCTCCCACATTTCCTGGGAAAATCACATAAGGAGTTCCCGGAAAACGGCTTTCTTCCCCGGTGCGCCATACCGGAACGCCGGGAGCAATCTGTCCCAGCACCAGTGCACGCTTTACCCGCAGTGCTTTTGTTCCCACATCAGAGGAAGTAATTCCGCCCTTGGCAACCACAAAAGCCGGTGTAACCTTCAGACTGCCTACACAGGACTGAACAGCGTCACTAATCTTCACACTCCGAAGAAGCGCTGCTTCCGGAGTATCATCCGCCAGCGTCAGCACCGCCCGTTTTGTAGAGATACAAACGGTGATTCCCTGAGAAATCAGCTGTCCCGCCTGCTCCACGATGGAAGCCGTCTCCGCCTCCAGCGCTCCCGGCGTCAGAACCAGGTCACTGTTCATCTCAATAAATCTGATCCCGTCTACCTGCTTTAATTCTTCCAGCTGGGCTGTAGTCTTCTTCGTATGACTTCCCACCACAATAATTCCGCCCGCCTGATTCTTCAGTGTAACCATCTCTTCCCGGCGCAGAAGCGGACGGTCACTGATATTGCCGATGGCCTTAACCAACGCTGCCGCACAGCGGATCATGTAGTGCTTTCCTTTCGCCATCGCCCGGTACAGCGCAGTCGCAAACACCTTCACATCGCAGTCATCCACCGCATTGACAATAATTTTTCCAAAATTCTTAACCGAAAGCAGCTGCGCCTCCACAGTATCATAATCCAAGGCCCGCAGAGAATCCAGAGAGATACAAGTCACATCGGCCGCCTTGTATTCACCGCCGGTTTTCTCCTCGATATATTCTGCCAGGTTGCTGGAATGGTAGCCGAAGGTTTCATCCTTTGCAAACTCGGTCTGTCCGCAGGGAACCAGCTCTTCCCCGTATTTTACATAATGAACATTTCCAATGGTAAAACGCCCGCCTTCCTTAAAATAGGGGCAGAGAATCTCACCGTCAATCACGCGGTCACCTTCCCGCTCTGCCACCTGGCGAAGAAGTGCTGTCTCCAGCGGATAATGCCCCCGCAGCGTGGAATCTCCTCTGGAAATAATCAGATAATCCAGACCAGACTCTTTTGCTACCGCCTCCGCCCTCTCGGCAATCTCCATATGCACACGGGTTGTCTGCTCTTCGGTCAGCCCCCGGCTGTTGGTCAGCACAAAGAAGAGACTGTTCTCTTCCGCAAAACCCCGTCGCAGGCTTTCCATGCTCCAGTCCGTATAAACGCTGATATCGTGTACTGTCTGTACCCCGGTAGGATCATCATCCAGTACAATGATTTTTCTTGTATTCTTTACTGCCTCCGCTGCCAGCGCCGCATCTACAGCTTCCAAATCCACCGGCTTCTGCTCATTCAGAATCCCGGCGCTGATTTTTGCTTCCTCCATTCTTCTCCTCCCATTACACTTTCATTCGTTAATGCATTAATATGAACATAGGATGTTTGAACTACTAATAACATACAATATTTTCTTTCAAAGTGCAATGGATTTTATAAAAAATCCGGTGTATCATTTCAATACACCGGCTGCTCCGTTATTTTTCTGCTTGTTTACTGTTCTCTCTGATAAAACATGTACTCCAACGGTACTCTTCCTGATTTGATGGATCCTGCCGCCGCATAGCCGATGGCCAGGTGCATCGCCACCTCAAATTCTTCCGGAAGTCCGTAAGACTCCTTAAATTTTCTGCCGTTTTCGGGTGTATCCGACAGCCACACACTGGTGAGTCCCAGCGCATGAGCCATCAGACCCATATGATCCCCGGCGGCTGCACAGTCAAAGCCCCGGTTGTGGGGAACACGCTCCGGAAGATCCTGTTTTACAATCCGGGACGGGCGTTTGTCATAGCAGATCACAATAATCACCGCATTGTCCGTGGGCACATCACTCCGAATCAGACTCTTCTCTTCTTCGGTTTTCAGCACAATGAAGCGGACCTCGTCCAGATTGCAGCCGATGGGAGCTGCACGTCCCGCATCGCAGACCGCGCGAACGATCTCATCGGGAACCTCCCTCTTGATCCACCCGGCACGTCCGGATTTTCTTCCCCAGAGAAGCTTCTTCACTACCTTCAGTTCCTCCTCGGTAAACGGTTCCGGCAGCTCATTCACCTCCGGAATCTCCGGCTTGATTCCCTGACGAACCAGAGCCGCATACTCCAGGTAGCGCTTTACCCACTGAATATCCTCATCCTCTTCGGAATATCCCTTTTCCTGCCAGATTTCAAAGAGGATCTGTGCATCGATTCCAAAATTTTCTATCACTTTTCCCTTCCAGTCCAGAACCAGCGGATAAATCGGAACCTCGATTCCATGATGAGTTCTCTCATGAAGGGCTCCCCGAAGGGTAACCTCATCCCACTGCCTTATTTCATCTCTGGTGTACAGGACACCTCCGATTCTTGCATTCTCTTTCACTGCCACAGGTATACTCTCCTCTCTCTTTTTTCCTCGTTCCGGCTTTCTCAATCATCCACTGTATTGAAATTCGTATTTTGATACTTCATCAGCGCATCAGCCATCTCTCTTCCGTAATCCTTCACAAAATCCTGCAATACCGCACCGGCAATCGCTTCTCCTTCTTCCCCGAATATCGCCTCCGCCACCTCCCGGTAGCTCCAGTAGGAGTGAGCACAGTGATATTCAAAAGATTTCAGTCCTTCCGGGCGTTTCGCGTAGACCTCACCTTCTCTTAATCCCGCATTCTTAACAATCTGGATACAGCAGTCATGATCATGAAGTGTCTGTGTTGTCTTATAGCTGAGCTCCGGGTTAAAACCACGACAGATAGACTCGTCCAGCACAGAGCAATAGGCAAGTCCCGCTTCCGGAAGCCCCATCGCTTTAAACTGGCTATGCCACGGGCAGACAAAAATATGAGTCACACTGTCCGGTGAAAGCTGCACCTTCGTTGACTGATTGGCCTCTCCCAGCGCCTTTACCTCTTCTGTATTCACCCATTCTCCGTAGCGGCAGTAGGTCTCAAAGGTCAGCGGCTGCCCGTCCCGGATGGCCCGCTGTGCCATCCGGCGTCCTCGCTGCTCTGCATAATAAATCGTAGCATGACGGAACGCCTCCAGCCCGCGGCTTCCAAAACGCTCTTTCAGATAGACGTAATACTTTGCCGCAATGTATGCGTGAACCTTTTCATTAAATCCCATTTTTCTCCCTCCTGTGTAAAATGCCAATCCATCCGATGGGAAAACGGCCATCCAAGAAGCATCGGATATTCATCCGATGGGAAAACAGATGCTAAGGCATCCTTACAAGCCAGCTTGACGGCTGCCTTAGCATCTGTTTTCCCGCCATCTCCCTTATATACTATATATTATATATTGT
Source organism: Clostridium sp. (assembly GCA_016302185.1). Taxonomy (GTDB): domain Bacteria; phylum Bacillota; class Clostridia; order Lachnospirales; family Lachnospiraceae; genus Otoolea. Next base: position 18,203 of record JAEDOC010000022.1, read on the forward strand.
ATTCCGGCTCTCCGCACTTATTTTCTCCCCGGCTGATATCTGCCACAATCCGGGCGGCTGTATGCACCAGGTATTCATCCATCCGGCTTCTGGGATGAGGCAGGCGAATCCGGTATTCTGCCTGAATCTTTCCGGGGCGAGGTGTGAGCAGGATCACTCTGTCCGCCAGATACACCGCCTCATTAATGTCATGAGTGACAAAGAGAACCGTCCGTTTCTCCTTTTCCCGAATCCGGATCAGCTCCTCCTGCAGGGTGCAGCGGGTGAGATGATCCACCGCACTGAAGGGCTCGTCCATCAGAGTTACCTTGGGATTCATGATCAGAGTTCTGGCAATTCCCGCCCGCTGCCGCATACCTCCGGACAGCTGGGACGGGTATTTATTTTCAAAGCCCTCCAGCCCCATCAGCTTCAGATAATAGGCCAGCCGTTCCTCCTGTTCCTTTTTGGGGATTCCGGCAGTTTCCATTCCATAGAGGATGGTCCGCCAGGGAAATAACGCCGCATCCTGAAAGACAACTCCGATGTCTCTTCCGGGCCCTGTAACTGGCGTGTCGTCCAGAAAAACCGTTCCCCCGCTCTGCTTCTGGAGACCTGCAACGATCTCCAGAAGTGTGCTTTTCCCACAGCCGGACGGCCCGACAATGCAGACAAACTCTCCATCCTCTATGTCCAGATGAATATGCTCCAGTGCCTGAACCGGAGTTCCATCCGCTCCCTCGTAAACCTTACTGACGTTATTAATATGTATCGTGGGCATCTTCTCTTCCCCTTCTCTCTGTTTTCACTTATTCTGTCTCCGGTAAGGCTCTCCAGCCCTGTCTCAGTTCTGACACTTATGCCTCCGGATCCTTCATTCCCAGCTCCTCTGCCGCCTTTTTCGCAAATTCGTTGGTATAAGTACCTTCCAGCGTCACACCATTCTCAACCCAGCCATACGTCAATCTCCGATTCCACCGCATCTCTCATAACCTCCTCGGAGGTGCTCATCTTCTCTGCTGCCCAGGTAATAAACTCGTCAAAATACTCGTTTTTTACTTCCTCGTGTACTTTATAATAAGCAGTGATAAATCGCTGCAGCTCTTCTGGATGATTTTCAATAAAATCATTGCTGGCAATGATAGTACCGGTATAATAATCCGGAATATAATCCCAGGCGCGTCCCAGAGGATGTCCGATTCCCTCCGACTCCGCCAGAGAGGCGTACGGATTGTGAATAATGGTCGCATCCACCTCACCGGAGGTCAGCGTTGCATATGCCTTCTGATAGCTTCCGTTGGCTACCAGCGTCACCTCATCTTCGCTGATCCCGTTTTTCTCCAGCATCTTCAGCACAGACAGCTTCATGCCGCCGGAAGCACCGGAGGTTCCGATGGTTTTACCCTTCAAATCCTCAAAGCTCTGAATGTCATTATTCGCCACCAGCCAGTAGCATCCGGAATATCTCCACATATTTCCCACCAGTTTTGCCGGAACTCCGTTATTGATCCCGGGGATATAGGAGCTGGGATCGCCGTCCGCCACATCCACATCTCCACGGGACATGAGCGAAAGCCGCTCCTGATTTCCATCTGCCTGAAGATTGTCAAACTCAATTCCCAGCTCCTTATAAAGTCCTTTTTCAATGGCAAAATTATTGACCGCGCCGGTCATGCCTGTGGTAAAGCAGCTGCGGATGGTAATGGGTTCTTCCGCGGAATCTCCCTGGGTGTCCGCAACCGTGGTGTCTGCAGCGGCCGTCCCCTCCGTCTGGGACGGCTCCTTTGCCGCGGTCTGGCTCTCAGAAGCAGCACCAGATCCACAGCCGCTAAGTAAAGCACCGGTCAATACAGCAACAGTAAGTACTTTTAAAATGTTCTTCTTCATAATTATATTC
>JAEDOC010000155.1 GCA_016302185.1 Clostridium sp.
AAATGCCAGAACAATTCTTTATGCGGTTCGGGAAGAGGAGACAGATGCGGAATAGAAATTATCCGTTTACAAGTGCCTTTCCTTTGTGCTATATTAGCTATAGTGCTGAGAACTGCCCAAATGGAGGCAGAGAATTATACAGTTTGAGGAGAAGAAGATGAAGGGTATCGTATTAGCAGGCGGTTCAGGAACCCGCCTTTATCCGTTGACAAGAGTGACATCAAAGCAGCTTTTGCCGATTTATGACAAACCGATGATTTATTACCCGCTTTCTGTGCTGATGAATGCCGGAATCCGGGATATTCTGATTATTTCGACACCGGATGATACACCAAGATTTAAAGAGCTGTTTGGCGACGGCCATCAGTTTGGCATTCATTTGAGTTATGCCGTGCAGCCCAGTCCGGATGGTCTGGCACAGGCCTTTATTATCGGTGAAGAGTTTATCGGAGATGATTCTGTTGCCATGGTTTTAGGGGACAATATCTTCCAGGGACAGGGCCTGCGGAAGCGTCTGCGTGCCGCAGCATCCAAGGAGAGCGGCGCGACTGTATTCGGATACTATGTGGATGATCCGGAGCGCTTTGGTATTGTGGAATTTGATGAGAACGGCAAGGCGATCTCCATCGAGGAGAAGCCGGAGAAGCCGAAGTCCAATTACTGCGTGACCGGTCTCTATTTCTATGATAATCGTGTAGTGGAGTATGCCAAGCATTTGAAACCGTCTGCCAGAGGCGAACTGGAGATTACCGATTTGAACCGTATCTATCTGGAAAACGGCGAGCTGGATGTGATCCTTCTTGGACAGGGCTTTACCTGGCTGGATACCGGAACGCATGAGTCCCTGGTGGAGGCTACCAATTTTGTTAAGACAGTGGAGACCCATCAGCACCGTAAGATTGCGTGTCTGGAGGAAATTGCCTATTTAAACGGCTGGATCAGCCGGGAAGAGGTACTTGCCGCGTATGAGGTGTATAAGAAGAACCAGTATGGCAAATATTTAAAGGATATCCTGGACGGAAAGTACGTGGATAAGACCCATCAGGATGAACTGGACAAAAGATTTTTCTAAAAGGAGAGTTAAGATAAAATGAAGATTATCGTGACAGGCGGCGCCGGATTTATCGGCGGCAATTTTGTACATCATATGGTGAATAAATATCCGGATTACCAGATTATCAATCTGGATCTGCTGACCTACGCAGGCAATCTGGAGACATTAAAGCCGGTGGAGAATAAGCCGAATTATAAGTTTGTAAAAGGCGATATCGCAGATCGCAAGTTTGTATTTGATTTATTTGAGAAAGAGAAACCGGATATGGTGGTAAACTTTGCGGCGGAGAGCCATGTGGATCGTTCCATCACCGATCCGGGAATCTTTGTGCGTACCAATGTGATGGGTACCACCACGCTTCTGGATGCCTGCCGGGAGTATGGAATCAAGCGTTACCATCAGGTATCCACCGATGAGGTGTACGGAGATCTGCCGCTGGATCGCCCGGATCTGTTCTTTACAGAGACTACGCCGCTGCACACCTCCAGCCCGTATTCTTCTTCCAAGGCAAGCGCGGATCTGTTCGTGCTGGCATATCACAGAACCTATGGACTGCCGGTGACGGTATCCCGCTGTTCCAATAACTACGGACCGTACCATTTTCCGGAGAAGCTGATCCCGCTGATGATCAGCCGTGCTCTGGCAGACGAGGAGCTTCCGGTATACGGAGACGGCGCCAATGTGCGTGACTGGCTCCACGTATCCGATCACTGTGAGGCTATTGATCTGATTATCCATAACGGTCGTGTGGGAGAGGTATATAATATCGGTGGACATAATGAGAGAACCAATCTGGAAGTGGTGAAGACCATCTTAAAGGCATTGGACAAGCCGGAGAGCTTAATCCGCTATGTCAAGGACCGTCCGGGGCATGACCGCCGTTATGCCATCGATCCGACCAAGATCGAGACAGAGCTGGGCTGGAAGCCGAAGTATAACTTCGATACCGGTATCCGCCAGACCATTGACTGGTATTTGAACAATCAGGACTGGTGGAAGCATATCATCAGCGGAGAGTACAGCCAGTATTTTGAGAAAATGTATGGAGACAGATTATAATGAGAGTATTAGTGACCGGCGTCAAAGGCCAGCTGGGCTTTGATGTGATGAATGAGCTGAAGAAGAGAGGCATCGAAGGCATCGGTGTTGATGTGGATGAGATGGACATCACGGATGCGGAAGCCTGTCGGAAGGTAATTACGGAAGCGGGACCAGATGCGGTGATTCACTGTGCTGCATATACTGCAGTAGATGCGGCGGAGACCAATATGGAGATCTGCCGGAAGGTAAATGCGGGCGGAACCAGGAATATCGCTGTTGTGTGCCGTGATCTGGATATTAAGATGATGTATATCAGTACGGATTACGTATTTAATGGTCAGGGAGAGCGTCCCTGGGAGCCGGATGATGAAAGAGAGCCGCTGAATGCCTACGGTCAGTCCAAGTACGAGGGCGAGCTGGCCATTGAGGAGCTGGTAAAGAAGTTTTTCACGGTCCGCATCGCCTGGGTATTCGGTGTCAACGGCAAGAATTTTATCAAAACCATGCTGCGCCTGGGAAAAGAGCGGGGTGCAGTCAGCGTGGTGGATGATCAGATTGGTTCTCCGACGTATACCTATGATCTGGCCAGACTTCTGGTTGATATGATTCAGACGGACAGATATGGCCGCTATCATGCGACCAATGAAGGCCTCTGCAGCTGGTATGAGTTTGCGGTGGAGATCTTCAAACAGGCCGGTATGGATGAGGTAAAGGTCACTCCGGTCAGCACAGCGGAATATACTGCCATGTATCCGAATCAGGCAAAGCGCCCGATGAACAGCCGGATCAGCAAGGAGAAGCTTTCTGAGAACGGATTTGAGCGCCTTCCGTCCTGGCAGGATGCATTGGGCCGCTATTTAAAGGAGATTCTGTGATGGGAAAATATTTTGGAACTGACGGCTTCCGTGGAGAAGCCAATGTGGATCTTACGGTAGAGCATGCGTATAAGGTAGGCCGTTTTTTGGGCTGGTATTACGGACAGAAGGCTGAGGGGCGCTGCCGCGTTGTGATCGGTAAGGATACCCGGAGAAGCAGCTATATGTTTGAATATGCGCTGGCTTCCGGCATCACAGCTTCCGGTGCAGATGCATATCTGCTTCATGTGACGACAACTCCCAGTGTTTCCTATGTGGTTCGTACCGAGGAATTCAACTGCGGAATCATGATTTCTGCCAGCCATAATCCATATTATGATAATGGAATCAAGGTGCTCAATGAGCGCGGTGAGAAGCTGGAGGAAGAGGTAATCCAGAAGATTGAGAGTTATCTGGACGGCGAGATGGGCGAGATTCCGTTGGCAAAGCGGGATGCCATCGGATGTACGGTGGATTTTGCAGCGGGAAGAAACCGTTACATCGGTTATCTGATTTCCATTGCCACCCGTTCTTTCAAGAATATGCGGGTAGGACTGGATTGCGCCAACGGAAGCGCTTTCAACATCGCAAAGAGTGTGTTCGATGCTCTGGGAGCAGAGACGCATGTGATCAGCAATGAACCGAATGGTTTGAATATCAATACCGATTGCGGCTCCACCCATATCGGAAGACTGCAGCAGTTTGTGAAGGAGAATCATCTGGATGTGGGTTTTGCCTATGACGGGGATGCGGATCGATGTCTGGCTGTGGATGAGAATGGTGAGCTGGTGGATGGCGATAAGATTATGTACATCTGCGGCAGATATATGAAGGAGCAGGGCACTCTGGTAAATAATACGGTGGTTACTACCGTTATGTCCAATTTCGGCCTGTATAAGGCCTTTGATCGGGAGGGCATCTCCTATGAGAAGACTGCCGTAGGCGATAAATATGTGTATGAAAATATGGCACAGAATGGTCATTGCCTGGGCGGCGAGCAGTCCGGTCATATTATTTTCAGTAAGAATGCGACTACCGGAGACGGAATTTTGACCTCATTAAAGGTAATGGAGGTAATTCTGGAAAAGAAGCAGACTCTGTCAAAGCTGGCCTCAGAGGTGGAGATCTATCCGCAGGTACTGAAGAATGTGAGAGTGAAGAGCAAGGCTGAGGCACAGGGCGATGCAGATGTGCAGGCTGCAGTGCAGAAAGTAGCCGAAGCCCTGGGAGATACGGGACGGATTCTTCTTCGCCAGAGCGGAACGGAACCGCTGATCCGCGTAATGGTAGAGGCTGAAACCGATGAGATCTGCGAAATGTATGTAGATCAGGTGATCGACGTAATGAAGGCAAAGGGGCATATGCTGTAAAGCCGGCAGCAGAACCGAAATCAGAAAACAGGTGACATTGAGAAGTAAAGAGACTGCGAGGGTGCTGCAGATGCTGCGGCATCCTCTTTGTTGCAAAATGGAGAAGAGCAGGAGATAGGAACATGCGGGAACAGTTGACAGAAAGTGATGTGAAGAAAATACAGGAGGAGATTGATCATCGCAAACTGGTGGTGCGGAAGGAAGCCATTGAGGCGGTGAAGGAAGCCAGAGCACAGGGAGATTTGAGCGAGAATTTCGAGTATTATGCGGCTAAAAAAGACAAGAACCGAAATGAGAGCCGGATTCGCTATCTGGAGAATATGCTGAAGAATGCAAAGATTGTATCGGATCGGTCAAATGCGGATGAGATTGGTTTAAATGATACGGTGACACTGTATTTTGAGGAGGATGAGGAGGATGAGGTGTACCGGCTGGTGACCAGCATCCGGGGGAATTCCTTAAAGGGCCTGATCAGT
>JAEDOC010000156.1 GCA_016302185.1 Clostridium sp.
TCTTTCTGGAAATCTATCGGTGGGGAAAGAAAAATCTGGAATAAAATATCGAATAGAATCTGAAACAACAGTTGGAATAACGGGAGGAATCATAGATGGAGGAACGATTAAAGAAGCAGCTGGCCTTTGCGCTGGAAATTGATAAGGAGAAGAACATATTCCGTCAGACCCATCTGTCCGGGCACGGAAGAAATGAGAATGATGCGGAGCATGCCTGGCATATGGCCATCATGGCATACCTTCTGCGGGAGTATTCCAATGAGAAGGTGGATATCGCCCGGGTAATGCTGATGTGCCTGATTCATGATATTGTGGAGATTGAGGCAGGGGATACCTATGCCTATGACACAGAAAACCTAAAGACACAGAAGGCCAGAGAGGATGCGGCAAAGGAAAAAATCTATTCCCTGCTTCCGGAGGATCAGAAGCAGGAGCTGATTGCGCTGTTCGATGAGTTTGAAGCATCCGAGACAGCCGAGGCGAAGTACGCCCATGCGATGGATAACCTGCAGCCGCTGCTGTTAAATAACAGCAATAACGGAAGTGACTGGCGGGAGCATAACGTATGTGCCGCTTTAGTCTATGGCCGTCAGGAAAAAACAAGGCTGGGTTCCGAAACCCTGTTTGAGGTGACGGATCAGATCCTGAAGGACAATATCCGTAAGGGGAATATCCGGGAGTAGCAGGCGTACGTCGTTATATTACCATCACCCACTTGCAGGCTTCCATGTAAAAAATCAGCCGGAATTCCTGCAGGATTCCGCCGATGCAGGCCCTGCAGCCGTATTCCTTGGATGGAATTCCGGAAAAGTTCTTATCCTCGCTGTAGAGGATCGTGAGCTGACTGACGGACTGGATGGTGCCGTCATCCCCCTCAAACTTGAAGCTTAACGGCATCGGAGATCCGGAAGCCGTGAACCAGATCTTGCAGGCAATATGGTACATCTTCCCCGACGGAAGAGTACTTTCTGCTTCCTGTTCTCCGGCAGGCAAGGATGCAAAACCGGCCATACACAGGCCCCCTTTCTTTTCATTCAAAATGCAATTTACAAGATTCTGTGCTGTTTTAAACGGTTACAGAATCTTTTCTTTTTCATAATCCACAGAACGCTTCTCCCGGCTGATTCCGCCGCCCATGTGGTCGATAAACGGGCCCTTCCGGCCGGGGGCTTCAACAAAGCAGCCGCGCTTGACACAGTCGGAACCGTAGCGTTTCCGCAGGCTGTCGATGGCCAGTTCCGCCTTTTTCTGTTTTTCATAGTCTATCTTATCCCAGAAACCGATCTGCCGATAACAGACGGAAGTCACGGCACCGGTATGGATCCCCAGATGGCGGATGGGGAGGCCGTTCCACAGAGAATCAAAGCAACGGCAGGCACTGTCATAGATTTCGGTGGTCAGATCGGTGGACTGCGGAAGCGAGATCTGGTGATGATAATAAGTCAGGTTGTAATCCCGGATAGCCACGTCAACAACGCTGATCTTCACTTGATCCGACCGGAGTCTGGCGGAAATGGTTTCTGCCAGGGATAAGAGGAACCGTTTGGCCAGGTTAACCTCTGTGACGTCAAAGGGTGTGGTCAGAGAGTTGCCGTAGCCTTTATTAGGCGGCGGTGAGGCAATCACATCGCCGGGATCAATTCCATTGGCATACCGGTGGATTAAAAGGCCGTGGGATTTGAAAAAGCTTTCCAAAATCGCTGGATCGGTGCCGGCCAGCTCTCCGATGGTATGGATGCCGAGACGTTTCAGCTTCTGTTCGGTCGCATGACCGACGTAAAATAAGTCCCGGACCGGCAGGGGCCAAAGCTTTTCGGGAATCTCATGAGGCCACAGGGTATGGACGCGATCCGGTTTCTGAAAATCAGAAGCCATCTTGGCCAGCAGCTTGTTGTGCGCGATGCCGATATTGACGGTAAAGCCCAGTTCCTCTCGAATCCGGTCCTTAATTTCGTATGCGGTCTGTTCGGGATGTGCGGTGGCACCGGTCATATCCAGGAAAGCTTCATCAATGCTGTATTTTTCAATCTGATCGGTATATTGCGCCAGCAGACGGAACATAGCCCGGGAAGAGCGGTCATATAAGCCGTAATTGGGCGGAACCAGAAGAAGCTGGGGGCACTTCTTTCTGGCATCGGCCACCGTCTCCCCGGTGTGGATATGGTACTGCTTCGCCGGGATGGACTTTGCCAGGATAATGCCGTGTCGTTTGGAGGAGTCGCCTCCGACCGCGGAGGGCACGGTCCGCAGGTCAAGCGTTCCGCCCAGATGATGGAGCCGGTAGGCCGCTTCCCAGCTTAAAAAGGCAGAGTTGACATCAATATGAAAAATGATTCGATTCATGCAGTCGCCGCCTTTCGTTCTTTGTTATTCTAATCATATCACGAACATACGTTCGAGTCAATGGAGAAATCTGGGGATTTTAGGACATGTATTTTTACAAAGGTGCTTGACAAATCGATTCCATGATTGTATGATTGTGTTAATCACTTAATACAATAACACAAAGGAGAGATGGCAATGAAATGGAAGCTCACCGAGGATCGGCCTATCTGGGTACAGCTGACAGAACAGCTGACGCTTCGGATTGTTTCCGGCGAATATGCCCCGGGCTCCGGTGTGCCTGCTGTGCGGACGCTGGCGGCGGAAGCGGGAGTCAATCCCAATACGATGCAGCGGGCGCTCAGCGAGCTGGAGAGCCGGGGGCTGGTGGAAACCAGACGGACGGCGGGGCGAACTGTGACAGAAGATACAGAGAGGATTGCTTCTGTCCGTCAGGAACTGGCCCGGGGACGAATAGAAGAATTTTTGGCATCCATGCGTGCTCTTGGATATACCGATGAGGAGACAAGGACACTGCTGACCGAGTGGGAGGAGGAAAAAAAGAATGAATGATCAATTGATTTTTACGCAGGGGCTGACAAAGCTCTATGGCAAAAAGACAGCACTGGATCATATGGATTTGACCGTGGGACGAGGGCGTATTGTAGGACTTCTTGGTCCTAACGGCTCAGGAAAGACAACTTTTATTAAATTGCTGTGCGGTCTTCTGCAGCCGACGGAAGGCCTGCTGACGATAGATGGACAGAAGCCGGGAGTGCACACCAAAAGTATTATTTCCTATCTGCCGGATCGGATGTATGTTGCAGATTGGATGAAGGTCAGTGATTTAACGGATTTTTTTGCTGATTTTTATGAAGATTTTGATCGGGCCAAGGCGATGGAGATGTTAAGGGTTTTGGATATTTCTCCCGGCGATCGGATCAGAACCATGTCCAAGGGAACCAAGGAGAAGATACAGCTGGCGGTGATTATGAGCCGGAAAGCGCAGCTCTATCTTCTGGATGAGCCGATTGCGGGAGTGGATCCGGCGGCCCGGGATTTTATTCTGAATACAATTTTGACGAACTATAATGAAGAAGGAACGGTGCTTCTGTCCACTCATCTGATTTCAGATATTGAGCGTGTGCTGGATGAAGCGATTTTTCTGCAGAACGGAAGAGTTGTCCGCCATGACAGCGTGGATGACATCCGTGAAAAAGAAGGGAAATCGGTGGATCAGCTGTTCCGTGAGATTTTTGCATACCATATGGGAGAAAGAGGTGAATGACATGTACGGAAAGCTTTGTAAATATGAATTCAAATCCATCGCCAGAACGCTGGTTCCCATCTATCTGGCAGTGATAGTGGTATCTCTGATCAATGCGGTATCGTTTGGGGTGAATGACCTGTTTGATGGCGGAATGGCAGGATATTTCAGTACGGCAGTCGGTTCTGCTGCAGTCGATACGGTATTGAATATTCTGCAGTTTATCATTTTATTTGCATATTTTGGAGTGATGGTGGCACTCTTTGTCCTTACGGTTATTGTCATTATTCAGCGGTTTTACAAGGGGCTTTTGTGTGATGAAGGCTACCTGATGTTTACTTTGCCGGTTAAAACCTGGCAGCTGGTTGCTTCCAAGGGAACTGCTGCATTCGTGATGGCGCTTGTCAGCGGAGTGACTGCCATGGTATCAATTTTTATCATGATGTGCGGAGCAGTCGGTCCGGTGGAACTGTGTTCGGAGATTTTCAATTCAGAATTCTGGAATGTGATATTAAAAGAACTGAATGAAACCTTCCCCCGGTGGCCGATGTATTTTTCCCTGTATCTGGCGGAAGGACTGATTTTCCTGATGGTTTTCGGAATGAAAGGGCTATATCAGATGTATGCGTCCATGGCTCTGGGGCATCTGGCGAATAAACATCGGATTCTGATGTCGGTAGCAGCGTACCTTGGGATTTCCATGGGGCTAAGCTTTTTTGGCGGAACCGGACTGGTGATGCTGGATAACGCAGGAATTACGAATGCCTTTTCCTCCCTGTTTGGAATCTCCGCGCATGCAGCGATGCAGGCAATGTATGGCGGATACATGCTATGGAGTCTGCTGCAGCTGGCCGGATTCTTCTTCGCAACAGACCGGATACTGGAAAAAAGGTTAAATCTGGAATAAACTATAAATAGAAATATAATTGAGTAACCTGGAGCGCCGCGTAAGCCGGCGCTCCTTTGTAATTGGTCGCAAATATCTTCTGTAAGGATTCGGAAACGGACGCTGGGAAGGGCCTGCCGCCTGGAACCAGGTGCCGGATGGGAATTCTTGTGCAGTCAATGGGAAGTTCTAAGGCCGTGACA
>JAEDOC010000157.1 GCA_016302185.1 Clostridium sp.
CGCTTCTGTCCTTGACAATTCAGGATGCGGGTAACATAATAAAACTATTGTATTGTATAGAATGATTCAGGAGGTACTTCATGAAACATATCGTTCTCACCGGCGGCGGTACTGCCGGTCACGTTACACCAAATATTGCCCTGATGGGCCGGCTCAAAGAGCAGGGTTATCAGATTTCCTATATCGGTTCCTACAACGGCATCGAAAAGACGCTGATCGAGGAGCTTGGCATCCCTTACTACGGCATTTCCTCCGGTAAGCTTCGCCGCTACTTCGACCTGAAGAACTTTACGGATCCCTTCCGGGTACTTAAGGGCTTTTCCGAAGCCCGCAAGCTGTTAAAGCAGCTAAAACCTGATGTGGTCTTTTCCAAGGGCGGCTTTGTCACCGTACCTGTAGTGGTTGCCGCCGGACGGTTAAAGATCCCGGCCATCATCCATGAATCGGACATGACTCCGGGTCTGGCCAATAAGCTGTGCATTCCCTCTGCCGTGAAGGTGTGCTGTAATTTCCCGGAAACCAAAGCTCATCTGCCGGAGGGCAAGGCTGTGGTGACGGGTACACCCATCCGTCCCGAACTGCTGCAGGGTGACGCGGATAAAGGCCGCGCCTTTACCGGCTTTACCTCCGAAAAGCCGGTGATTATGATCATTGGCGGCAGTCTGGGGGCCCAGGCTGTCAACGATGCTGTCCGCCGTATTCTGCCTGAGCTTCTCAAAGATTTCCAGGTGGTTCATCTTTGCGGCAAAGGCAAACAGGATGACAGCAAGAACGATCTGAAAGGGTATGTTCAGTACGAGTATATCGAAAGTGAGCTGGCAGATCTGTTCGCCATGGCGGACATCGTGATCTCCCGGGCGGGAGCCAACGCTATCTGCGAGCTGCAGGCCTTAAAGAAGCCGAATCTTTTGATCCCGCTGTCAGCCAATGCCAGCCGGGGTGATCAGATCTTAAATGCCCGTTCCTTTGAAAAGCAGGGCTTCTCCATGGTTCTGGAAGAGGAAGCCATCACAGATGAGGTGCTGCTTAAGGCGGTCCATGACCTGTACGACCATCGGGAAACCTACCGTGCGGCTATGGAAAATGCCCCGGGGCAGGATTCCATCTCTGTGATCTGTGATCTGATCAGAAGCTGTCAGAAATAATCCTCAGAGATAATCGTCTTTCGGAAAGTTTTCTTTTAACCATTTCCGCACACGATAGAGTCTGGTGCGCAGATTATTCGGCTTCATGCCGTACTGCGCAGCCAGCTCTTCTACTGTTCTTCCCTCAATCTCTATTCCGATCAGAATCTCCATGCCCTTTGGATCATGTTTTCGCAGGGCATCCATAACTTCCCGATGGCTTTCTCTTCCCACCACCTGCCGTAAAGGCTCTCTGGCAGTAGTGCCACTATCATTCTCATCGGACATAGGCTCTATCTGTACTTTATCCATCTTGAGTTTTCTCCGAAAATCCAGCGCTGTATTCTTTGTCACCACCAAAAGCCAATAACGGATCTCCGGTTCCTGAATAGGTGTCTCCAGATTCAGCAGCTTCACAAAGACTTCCTGACAGATATCCTCGCACAGCTTATCGTCATCGATGACATGTTTCGCCGTTGCCATCACCAGCCGATAATAGATTGCATAAATGCGATTAAAGTCAGCGTTATCCACGATCTGTCATCAAGCCTCCATTTTTGCCAAAACCTTGGTCAGTACTTCTTGTTTGGTCGTCTCATCCAGTTCTCCTGTATTCCAGCCAAAACCGGCTTTGTCGTCTTTGTAACGGGGAATCAGATGCATGTGGAAATGAAATACAGTCTGTCCGGCGGCCTCACCGTTGTTCTGTACGATGTTAAAACCGTCACAGCCCAGAGCCTCCGTCATGATTCCTGCCATTTTCTTTGCCAGAACTATGGCTTTTGCGGCCAGTTCCTCCGGAATCTCATAAATATTGGCATAATGGGCCTTCGGCAGGATCAGGGCATGTCCCTTAGATGCCGGGCCCAGATCCAGGATTACCCGGAAATCATCATCCTCATACAGTGTCGCGCTGTCCCAGATGCCATTGGCAAGATTACAGAATACACAATTTTCCATTTTTTCTCTCCTTTACAAGGTAAAATTTATTTCTCATACACACGCAAAATGTGTGAATATGTCGAATTATGTCGAACGAATATGATTGCGTTTCTTACGCCAAACGGTGTACACTTGGATAAAAACGACAAAAGTATACCGCAGGAGGCGCCTTATGCTGACACCCAAAGACTATGAGAAACTGAATCAATTTTATGAAGAAAACGAAGTTTTCCGGGAGCTTTTTCAGGCCATCGAAAAAGACCATATGCTGTCCTTATCCAAGATCTCTCACGAGATCCGTAATCCTGTGACACTGATCAACGGATTTCTGCAATTGATGGCAGCGGACCATCCGGAAGTACATACCTGGCGCTACTGGAACGACATTATGGAAAATATGGCCTTCCTGCGGGAACTGCTCACGGAGCTTTCACAGTATAATAACGCCGGCACCCTGCACTGCAGCGAAGCCAGTCCCTACCAGATCCTGAATTCGGTCATTACCTCCCTTATTCCTTCCCTGAACGAAAAGAACATCACGGTTTCGTTTAAAAAGCTGGCGCCGGTCCCCACGTTCATGGTGGACGGCACCAAACTTAAAGAGGTCTTTTTGAATCTGTTTCGCAATGCGGCGGAAGCCATGCCGGAAGGTGGTAAGATCCGCTGCAGTATCGACTGTGACGGCGAAACAGTGACCATCAGGATAGCCGACAACGGAACAGGCATTCCTTCGGAATATATAGACGGTATCTTTGAGGCCTTTGTCACCCACAAAAAAGATGGCAGCGGTCTCGGTCTGGCCATTGCCAGCCAGGTTATCAAAGCTCATCAGGGAAAGATCTCTGTGGCTTCCACAGAAGGGGAGGGAACGGAATTTACCATTGAACTTCCCATTCTGTACTGACCTTTTTTCTGTACAGAAGTATGCAGAGTACAAAACCGCCCAGAAGGCCTCCCACATGGGCATAATTGTCTACGCCTACACTGACCATACCGTTGTACACGGAAAGAGCCGCCAGAATGACCATTTTTCTCACCGTCAGTGTCCCGAGACGTCCCCGCTCTCTGATCACGATATATAACAGGGCTCCCGTCACGGCAAACACACAGCCGGAAGCACCGGCGGATACATAATAATCTGCCGACACATATTCATGGGCACAGGATACGATACTGCCGATCAATCCGCCGCCAAGGCAGATCAGGCCATATTTCAGATGACCGGTCAACTGCTCCAGCGTATCTCCCAGAAACAAAAGGACGATCATATTGTTGCCCAGGTGAACGATGCCAAAATGCAGAAACATGCAGGTAAACAGGCGAAAGTACTGACCGTCCAGAATATACGGCAGCCAGTACGCTCCCCAGTTCACCATATGCTCTGTATTTTCACTGCTGCCCGTCAGCTCCACCAGCAGAAATATAAGTACATTAATTGCCACGATACACAGATTCACGTAACGTTTCGGCCCCTGCAGGATGCGGTCTACAGCATCGCCTTCAAAGGAACTTGGTTCCATACTATGTCCTTTCTCCGTTTTTTACTGCTATATCCATATAAAAAACAGGAGAAGAAACTCTGATCGTTTCTTCTCTTACGATTATACCTGTCTTTTGCCTAAAGTACAAGAATCTGTGCATGAAAAATGACTTATTTTTTCGTCAAAAGGCTGCCAAACGTACATCTGTAATCCGCAAAAATGATTTCATCCCCGTCCTTCAGAAGCTGCGGCTGACCACTGTCCAGCATATGTCCATTTAACCAGGTACCGTTTCGTGAATTCAGATCTTCCAGATAATACTCCTCCTGCCGACAAATTATTCTGGCATGGAGCCGGCTGACTGTGGATTTTTCCAGACAGATATCCACCTCTGCCCTGCGTTTGCCGATCAGCCAGTGCTCTCCGCGAAGCGGGAAACTTTTTCCGTCCTCACAGAGAAGCACGGGCGGGTTTTCCTGAAAGAAATTCATAGTATTTCTCAGTACCGTGGTTTCGTCCGAATTCTTTGCTCGATACGCATTTTCTTCGTATGCATATGCCTCAGAATTCTGCGAAGTGTCCGCACAGATTATCTCCGGAAAATCTTCCGCATATGTTCTTCGCATTTCTGCCTTTTTATGTTGGTCGCTCTCTAAAATCATCTTATCTTTTACAGAGTTCTTTCGGTGCGCGTCTTTCTTCTCTTGTGCAACCGTCCCACGCGCAGCCTCCTCCCCTTTTGCAGCCGTTTTCCCTTGCGCAGCCTTCTTTCCTTGCGCAGCCTTCTTCTCCTGTGCAGTCCGCTTCCCTTGTGCAGACATTTTTCCTTGCGCAATCTTCTTCCCTTGCGCAGCCTTCTTCTCCTGTGCACAATCCTTCCACCGAAAGAATACTTCCATCGCCAGAAATGCCCCCAGTGTCATCAGAAGAACGACTCCACCTATGATCAGCCAGCCGGGGGACAGATGGCGTCCGTTTCGAAAATACACCACGCCTTCCATAATCAGCATGCCCAGGATCACGGCCAGACCGCTCAGAAGCACGATTTTTTTTGGCGGAAGAAT
>JAEDOC010000158.1 GCA_016302185.1 Clostridium sp.
CCGAAGGTCTTGAACTTACAGTCACGAATCACCTGATTCTCATCAATATCCAAATAAATACGCATAATATCGCCGCATTTGGCGTTGCCGACGGTACCCATACCGCTGGCATTCTCTATCTCTCCGACATTTCTCGGATGCTGGAAATGATCCATTACTTTCTCTGAATACATGTATAGTCTCCTTTCAGTCCGTACTTCCTACTGTTTCTCCGGATGCTTCTTCATATAATCCTCATACAGCGGGGACATGGAACGCAGTCTTGCCACAATCTTTTTAATGCAGTCTACGGTATAATCAATCTGCTCCATCGTGGTCTCCTCGCTTAAGGTCAGACGCAGGGAACCATGGGCAATCTCATGCGGCAGACCGATGGCCAGAAGCACATGGGACGGATCCAGAGAGCCCGAAGTACAGGCAGAACCGCTGGAGGCACAGATTCCGTCCATATCCAGCATAATCAGCAGGGACTCGCCCTCGATAAACTGGAAGGCAAAGTTGGCATTGTTGGTCAGACGCTGTGTCGGATGACCGTTTAAGCGGACAAAAGGAACCTCCTTCATTACCCGCTCAATCAGATGATCCCTCATCTCTTTTTCTTTGGCCATACGCTCTTCGATGGTTGCCTGTGCCAGTTCTACGGCCTTGCCAAAGCCTACAATACCGGCGGTATTCTCGGTACCGCCGCGGCGCTTGCGCTCCTGGGCTCCGCCATGAATAAAGGCGCGGGTCTTGATGCCGGTACGGATATATAAGAATCCGGTGCCCTTCGGGCCGTTCAGCTTGTGGGCGCTGGAGCTTAACATATCAATATGATATTCATCCACATTGATCGGAACATGACAGAATGCCTGTACCGCATCCGTATGGAATAAAATGCCGTGTTCCTTCGCAATCTCACCAATCTCCTTGATCGGCTGAATCGTTCCGATCTCGTTGTTGGCAAACATCACGGAAATCAGGATGGTGTCCGGACGAATGGCCTTCTTCAGCTCATCCATCTTTACCACACCAAACTCATCCACATCCAGATAAGTCACCTCAAATCCCCGCTTTTCCAGATATTCACAAGTGTGAAGGATGGCATGATGCTCAATCTTCGTTGTAATAATGTGTTTTCCCTTGTTCTGGTATGCCTCTGCCGTTGCGATCAGGGCCCAGTTATCGGATTCCGTTCCACCGTAAGTGAAATAAATCTCGTTGGTCTTTGCGCCCAGCGCCTTCGCAATGGTCTCTCTCGCATTGGCGATGGCCCGCTTCGGCTCTGCCGAGAATTCATATACGGAAGAAGGATTTCCGTAATATTCCGTAAAATACGGAAGCATGGCTTCCACAACCTCCGGTTTAGTCTTGGTTGTAGCAGCATTGTCCAGATAAATTACCTGTTTCATAATAAATAAATCCGCCTTTCTTCTTTTTTGTAGCAATAAAGGTAAAAGCTTCATCTACGGTTACTATTATATATGATTTTTCGAAAATTACAAGTAAGAATGATTCCTGATTTTATCTTTTCATAAAAAATTAAGAATCAACCCTGTAGGTTTTACAGATTTTCACATCTGATACTATAAAATATGCTGCTAAAAAGAAAAAGGGGATACGCTTCCTGCGATAATCCCCTTTCCTAGCTTCTGATGTAAGCTTCTCTTACGATAGCGCCCTTTCGGGACAGTTTTTTACACATTCCATGCACAGGATGCACTCTGTCCCGTTCCGGCGTTTTCTTGCAGGATCCGTCATATCCACATCCATGGGGCAAACCTTCCTGCATCTCCCGCAGGAAACACATTTTTCCGAATCACAGGTGATCCGCAGCAGAGAAAAATAACTCATTGGCTTTAAAAATACCGTCACCGGACACAGGTATTTGCAGAACGCACGGTTATCCCTCCACAAGAATGCAAGAACAATCCCAACCCCATAATATATCAGATTTCCCGCAACAAATGCCCAAAACAGGATCCGTTCCGGATCCTTCCTCCCGGTCAGAAACAGTGTTCCGGCAAACACCAGAGATACCGCAAACATGACATACCGCATCCACCCGATTTTTTTCCCGGGCTTCTGCGGTACCTTATAAGGCAGGAAATCCAGCACCATCGCCGTCCAGCAGGCGTATCCGCACCAGCCTCTGCCAAATAAAAGCGGTCCGAATATCTTGGCCACCGCATAATGGATCGTGGCAGCTTCAAAGGTCCCGGTAAAGAGATAATACCAGAATCCCTCAATTTGCATATTTTCCCCGCAGATCAATCCCAGATAGAGAAGCATATAGAGGCCGACCAGCAGCTGAACCACCCGTCTGGCATACGGATACTGATTCACCAGCAGAAACAGGCCTGCGGAAACCGCCAGCCCGATATAGCTGAAATTGAACAGGTAAAATATATTGTTTTTGGTCAGCCACAGGGCGACCGCAATCGTCTCAAAGAGTGTCAGCAGTAAAAGCGATGGAATATATTTTTTCATTTTCTTTCCTTTGGTATGCAATCCCCTAGAAATATTTCTTTCGAAGCTTTTTTTCCTTAATCCCTAATTCCGTTCGATACTTTGCCACCGTTCTTCGGGAAATCCGGATTCCCTTTTCGCACAGGAGATCGGCAATCTGCTGATCACTGTAGGGTTTTGCTTCGTTCTCACCTGCAATCAGTTCCTGAATCGACTGTTTTGCCAGATGACTGGAAACTCCGTCCTCGCCGGTATCATTCAGTTTCCGGGAGAAAAAGAAGCTCATGGGATAAATGCCCCAGGAACACTGAAGATACTTTCCATGAATTGCCCGGCTCACCGTGGACTCATGCATCTCAATCTTCTCCGCAATATCCGCCAGCCGAAGCGGTTTTAACGCAGCAGGACCATCTCTGAAAAACTCCTCCTGCTGCTTCACGATCTGCTGTGACACCAGAAGCATGGTGCGGCTTCGCTTCGTCATACAATCCCGAATCCACTCCGCCTGGCTTATCTTATTCTTTAAATACCCGGAGGTTTCCGCGTCCAACGGAGTATTCAATAAATCACGGTAATAACCATTCACCTGCACCAGCGGGTACATATACTCATTTAAAAGAATGTCGAACTGATTTCTGAATTTTACAACGATCACATCCGGAGTAATGTACGGCATCAGCTTTCGGTCAGCAAAACCGGAGCCCGGCTTTGGATTCAACCTCCTGATACGTTCACAGCAGGCTGCCGCTTCCTCTACCCTGACATGCATCTCCTTTGCCAGTTCAGGAATCCTGTTTTCAGCAATCTGTTCCAGATGATTCTGAATCAGGTCCTCCATCAGAGGTGTCAGAATCCCTGCACGCTTTGCCTGCAGAGAAAGGCACTCCGGAAGATTCCTGGCAAACACGCCTGCCGGCTCCAACCCCTGCAACAGGTTCAAAAGCGCTTCTGCCTCCTGCGTATCGGCCCCAAAGCATCCGGCCACCATCTCCGGAGTTTCCGTGAAATACCCTCTGGAGTCCAGGCACTCCAGAAAATAGGCTGTCATCTTTTCTTCCCGCTGCGTCATAGATACGGTCAGAAGCTGCGCACGAAGGTAGTCCTTCAGAGTTTCTTCCATCTTCTCACTGAACCGAAAATCATCATCCGCCGTGTCATCCTCCGAATCTGATGTCGGATAACTGGCGTAGTTGCTGCTGCTCAGCGTATTCAGCCACTGATATTCCTTCAGTTTCCGATCCTCGGATTCCTCCGGCTTTTTTTCCTCCAAATCAATTACCGGATTCTCCAGCGCCGCATTTTCTATGTATTCTTTCAATTCGACAGCATTCATCTGCAATATGGATGCAGACTGGATCATTTTCTGAGATAAAATCTGTTTCTGCTCCACGCGATATGACAAATCCATACGAATCTATTCCTCCACTGTAACTCCACCGTTCATTCCAATCTTCCCGGATATACCTGTTACACAAACACCTCTGTCTCTGCCCGTCTGGTATAATTCTGCTCCAGCATAGCCACATGGGACAAGAAGGCCGGATCGTCAAAATATTTGGCGTGGGTCGGACATTTCTTGATACATGCCTGACACTTAATGCAGATACCGGTGACCTCCAATGGATTCTCTGCAGGAATGGAACCCATGGGACAGACCTCCGCACAGATACCGCAGCGGTCGCACAGCTCCTCCTTTGTTTTCGGCTTTGCCTTTAAGAACACCGCAGGCTTACCATCCGTTCCCAACGGAGTGTAATACGGTCCCACCGGAGTGTCCCCACGCACCTCCACAGGAGCCGGAATCTCCGTTAAACCGGTAACCTTGTTTGCCACCTCTACAGCAAAGGCAGAGAGCTGCTCCCAGTCCTTCTCATCCGGTCTTCCCGTTGCCAGCTTGTCACTGAATACATGCTCACAGGCTACTCCGGCACCGGCAATGGTATGAAAGCCATTGTTCTCCAGCTCATTGCGAAGCTCAATCAGGCCGTTGTCGAAATTCCGGTTGCCGAAGGTAACCACAGGAACTGCCAGCGCGCCTTCCGCCTTAAAATTATTCTGAACCACCGGAAGCATCTTGTTGGGAACACG
>JAEDOC010000023.1 GCA_016302185.1 Clostridium sp.
GAGAAGTGGAGCGTTTGGGTAAGAGATTTGTTTTCTTTACCAACAATTCATCCAAATCTCCGAAAACGTACATAGATAAGCTGGCGAAGATGGACTGCTTTATTACCAGAGACCAGATCATTACGTCCGGCGATGTTATGATTCAATACTTGAAAACCTATTATCCGAATAAGATGGTATATCTGATGGGAACGCCTGATTTGGAAGCGAATTTCAGAGAAAACGGAATTTTGCTGACGCAGGAGATGCCGGATGTGGTAGTGATTGGTTTTGATATGACACTGACTTATGAGAAGCTGGAGAGGGCCTGTACTTACATCAGAAATGGTGCGGTCTTCCTGGCCACTCATCTGGATATTAATTGCCCGACAAAGGATGGATTTATCCCGGATTGCGGTGCCATGTGTGCTGCGATTTCCCTGTCTACCGGTAAACAGCCGCGCTATGTGGGAAAACCGTTTAAAGAGACGGTGGATATGGTATTAGCCATGACAGGTGCAAAAAGGGAGAAGGTTTCTTTTGTTGGGGATCGCCTGTATACAGATGTGAAGACCGGAGTGGACAATGGGGCTCACGGAATTCTGGTATTGAGCGGTGAGACGAAGCTTAAGGATCTGGAAGGTTCTGATACGGTTCCGGATGCGGTATTTACCGGATTAAAAGAAATGGGAGAAATCCTGAAAACGATGTAGAGGAAATATTTCTGTCGAAGGAGTAAAGTGAATCAGAAAAGGAACGGGGAAGGTTTATGGCAAAATATGTAATGGCGCTGGATGCGGGAACCACCAGCAATCGCTGTATCATTTTCAATGAAAAGGGGGAAATCTGCAGTTCTGCGCAGAAGGAATTCCGCCAGTATTTCCCGAAACCGGGCTGGGTGGAGCATGATGCCAATGAGATCTGGTCCACACAGCTGGGGGTTGCTGTGGAGGCGATGTCGAAGATTGCAGCTTCGGCAGAGGATATTGCGGCAATCGGTATTACGAATCAGAGAGAGACCACGATTGTCTGGGATAAGAACACGGGAGAACCGGTATATCATGCCATTGTATGGCAGTGCCGCCGGACCTCGGAATATTGTGACGAGCTGAAGGCGAAGGGATTGACAGAAAAATTCCGCCATAAAACCGGATTGGTAATTGATGCGTATTTTTCCGGAACCAAGCTGAAATGGATCCTGGATCAGGTGCCGGGAGTGAGAGAACGGGCCGAGAGAGGAGAGCTTCTGTTTGGCACGGTGGAAACCTGGCTGATCTGGAAGATGACGAAGGGAAAAGTGTTTGTTACGGATTATTCCAATGCGTCCCGTACCATGCTGTTTAATATCAACACACTGGAGTGGGATGAGGAGATTCTAAAGGAATTAAATATTCCGAAGTGTATGCTTCCGGAGGTAAAACCGTCCAGCTGCGTATACGGTATGGCGGATCCACAGTTCCTCGGCGGAGAGATTCCGATCGCCGGTGCAGCCGGTGATCAGCAGGCAGCCCTGTTCGGACAGACCTGTTTTCATCCCGGAGAGGCAAAGAATACCTACGGAACCGGCTGCTTCCTGCTGATGAACACGGGAGAGAAGCCGGTCTATTCCAGCAATGGCCTGGTAACGACGATCGCCTGGGGAATCGACGGCAAGGTAAACTATGCGCTGGAAGGTTCCATCTTTGTGGCTGGTGCAGCATTGCAGTGGCTGCGGGATGAGATGCGCCTCATTGATTCCGCGGCGGATTCGGAATACATGGCAAATAAGGTAAAAGATACCAATGGCTGTTATGTGGTTCCTGCCTTTACCGGTCTGGGAGCACCGCACTGGGATCAGTATGCGAGAGGAACGATCGTGGGTATTACCCGCGGCGTAAATAAATATCATATTATCCGGGCCACACTGGAGTCTCTGGCATTTCAGACCAACGATGTGCTTCAGTCCATGCGGGCAGATTCCGGGATTGATTTGTCCACATTGAAGGTAGATGGAGGTGCCAGCGCCAATAATCTTCTGATGCAGATGCAGGCTGATATTATTCAGGCACCGGTGCAGCGGCCGAGATGCGTAGAGACGACCGCGATGGGAGCGGCGTATCTGGCCGGTCTGGCAGTGAAATACTGGAGCAGCAAGGAAGAGGTAAAGAAGAACTGGTCAGTGGATCAGCTGTTCCTGCCCAGAATTGCAAAAGAGGAGCAGGAAGCAAAAATCAAGCAGTGGAATAAAGCGGTGAAATATGCCTACGGCTGGGCCAAGGAAAATGGCTAGGCCGGGTATATGTGGAGCCTTAGCAGTGGAATCCCTTGTCCGTAAATGGACGAGGGATTCCTTTTTGCGTTTAAGTATGCTATTTTAAACCAGAAGAGGAGGTGAACATAAAAAATGAAAGAAGAAACAAGTAAGTTTGATCTGCGGGAACAGAGGCCGGATCCGGAAGCGGTTAAGCGGCTCAGTGAAGCAGAAGCCAGAAAATACGGCGTTATCCCGGTGAAGCTGGAGAAAGGATCAGAGAGAGGTGAAAGGGACTGTCTGTGGGTGGCTATGCAGGATCCGGAAGATCTGGAAGCACTGAATGATCTGGCGGTGTTAAGCGGCTGCAGAATTTTTCCGTTGTACTGCCCCGGAGATCAGATTGCGCTGCAGCTGGATCGCAGTTTTGGCTGTCAGTCGGTGCTGGAAGAACCGATAGTCTCCATGGTACATTCCCTGCTGGAACAGGCAGTCCGGCGTAGAGCCAGTGATATCCATTTTGAACCTCAGAAGGCCGGAATGCGGATACGGCTTCGGATCGACGGGCAGCTGAAGGAAGAGATGTGTTGTGATCCCGGGCTTGCTTCGCTTCTGACGGCCCGGCTGAAGATCTTCTGCGGAATGGATATTTCGGAGAAACGCAGGCCGCAGGATGGAAGAGCATCCATTTCCGTGGATTCCAGGGAGTATGATATCCGGGCATCCTGTATTCCTACGGTATACGGAGAAAAAATCGTATTGCGGCTGATCGGGCAGGACGGTCTGATCCGTAAAAAAACGGAACTGGGAATGGATGAGGAGGAGCTTCGGCGGTTCGATACAATGTTTTCATCTCCCCGCGGTCTGGTTTTGGTGACAGGACCTACCGGAAGCGGAAAGACGACAACACTGTATGCAGCACTGGAAGAAATGAAGCGGAATGAAATTAATATTCTGACTGTGGAAGATCCGGTGGAGGTGACAATGGAAGGCATCAGCCAGATGCAGGTGAATCCCAAAATCGGCCTGACATTTGCATCGGCACTGCGTTTTATGCTTCGACAGGATCCGGATATTCTGATGGTAGGTGAGATTAGAGACCGGGAGACTGCAAAGCTGGCAGTTGAGGCATCTTTGACCGGTCATCTGGTGGTCAGCACCCTGCATACCGGCAGTACGGCTTCCAGTATCCTGCGGCTCTTGAATATGGAGATTGAGCCATACCTGTTATCAGATGCGCTGCGCGGTGTAGTATCCCAGCGGCTGGTACGCCGCCTCTGCCGCTGCAAACAGCCGCGAAGAATGACAGACTCGGAGAAAAAGGAACTGCAGCCATATTCGGAACAAACCGGAACCGTGTGGGAGCCGGTGGGCTGTGAACGCTGTTTTGGCACCGGATATGAAGGCCGCTGTGGCGTATTTGAGATAATGCCAATGAGTCCGGCACTGAGGCTTGCGTCGATGAAGCAGCCGTCTTCTTCTGAACTGCGGCGGATTGCGGTAAAAGAAGGGATGAAGACACTGCGGTGCAGTGCTGCGCGTCTGGTGTGCAGTGGTGTTACTTCCATGGAAGAATATTATAAAATTGCCTGTGAGGAGGATCTGGAATGACAGAGGAAGAAAAAAAGCGGAGAGGAGAGACGCACGGTGTGACAGAATATGTGTATTTCCTGGTCAGCCCTAACGGAAAAAGAAGACGGGGAAGTATTCAGGTGAAAACCAGGGAGGAGGCCAGAAGAAAGCTAAAAGAGGAAGGAAATGTGGTGCTTTCACTGGAACCGGCGGGCATTCTGGAACGGCAGATTCATCTTTTTCCCGGACAGGAGAAAGGAAGTCCCCGGGAGATGGGGATGTTCTGCCGGCAGTTTGCAGCGCTTTTGAATGCCGGTATATCAGTTCCTGAGGCGCTGTCCATGCTGGAACATCAGACAGAAAGACGAATGCTGCGTTTGGCGCTTTCCAAGGTTCTGAATTCCATAGAGAACGGAAACACCCTGGCAGAGAGTATGAAGTGTTGCCGAACGGTATTTTCTCCGCTGCTTACCAGTATGGTAAAAGCGGGAGAGGAGTCGGGCCGTCTGGAACAGTCACTGGAACGGATGGCTGTCTATTATGAAAAAGTAGCCTGCCTGCAGGCCGTGGTACAGAAAGCAACGATTTATCCTTTGATTCTGTCCGCGGCCTGTTTTGTTGTTCTGTGCGTTCTTCTGTTTTTTCTGGTACCCATGTATGAAGAATTGTTTGAGATGATAGAGGCAGAACTGCCGGCGATCACTCGTTTTGTGGTGACGGGAAGTCACTGGATGAGAGAAAACGGTGGGCTCTTTTTTCTGTGTCTGCTTTTTCTGGTCGTTGGAATCTTCCTTCCGAGAAAGACAAGGTGGGGCGGATGGATGGAGGAACGGGTATTATTGAAGCTTCCGTGGTGGGGAATGCTTCTCCGGAAGCTGGCCTGTGCCCGTTTTGCCGGAAGTCTTGGAAGCCTTCTGGAGGCTGGAATCCCTCTTCCCGAAGCGTTAGAACTAACGGCAGACGCCATGGAACCGCAGGTGTTTTGTCAGGCGGTGCAGAAAATACGTACCATGGTGGAGCAAGGAATATCACTGACAGCAGCTTTGATGGCCCAGGAGGTATTTCTGCCAATGTTGTGCGGCATGGCAGCTGCCGGGGAGGAGACGGGAAGCCTGAGTACGATGCTTTTTTCAGCAGCAGAGTATTATGAAAAAGAAGCTGCATTTCAGACAGAGAAAGGAGCAGCAGCTCTGGAACCATTGCTGGTTCTGGGAATGGCGCTCCTTGTTTCCCTGGTGCTTGCCGCTGTGTTTTCACCGATGCTGACGATGTATGAGAAAATACAATATTTGTAAAAAGGAGAGAAATAGAATGAAATTAAAAAATCGGGGTTTTTCCCTGCTGGAGCTGATTGTGTCTATGGCGATTCTGGCAGTGCTGTCAGGTCTCTTGGCACCTCAGCTTTTTCGTTATGTGGAAAAATCAAAGGAAGCTAGGGATTTACAGACGCTGGACACGGTATATATGGCAGTACAGGCGGCACTGATGGATGAGGATGCTTATGAGAGCATGGCGGAAGGGGCGCAGGAAGCCTACGATCGCAGCTTTTGCCTGAAAAAGATTGACGGGAAAGATGCGTTCGGGCAGGAATTGGAAGCACTTCTGGGAGAACTGGATCGGATTCGGCTGATATCCGGGAATGCAGGAAAAGGTGAGGTTTGCATCCGGATTCGCTGCGAAACGGGAAAAGAACGGGATCTGAAAATCAGCGTATACAGCGGCAGCTCTTCGGATCCCGGCAAGCGGGTTGGAAGTCTGGAGGTTGTGGGTGCATCGTTTGCAGAATAAAAGCAGCAGGAGGAAAGTATGGAATCAATTGTGTTGTGGATAAAGATGGGATGTCGGGTCTGCGTGTGTGCCGCACTCTTAAGGTTGAGTATAGAGGATGAAAAAACATATGAGATTCCTCCAAGTTGCACAGGCGTTGTCTTTACAGCAGGAATCATTCATCTGATACTTGAGCGGGAGCGATGGCCGCTTTATCTGCTTGGAATGTGTTGTGTCAGTCTTCCACTGCTGCTGTTGTGGCACGTTAGCAGCGGAACGGCGATTGGAGGCGGAGATATTAAGCTTCTGGCGGCAGCGGGACTTCTGCTGGGCTGGAAGAAAGTACTGCTGGCATTGGAACTGGCCTGCCTGCTCGGGGCCGTGATTCACTCCCTGCGGGTCTTCATTGGCGGGGCGGGACGCCGTCTGGCTTTCGGTCCCTATCTTTCAATCGGAATATTTATTTCTTTGTGGTGGGGAGATGAGTTAATTCACCGCTATCTCTGCTGGGCGGTTCAGAGCCCGGCTATGTAAAAAAGAATGATAGAAAGAGGAAAAACGGGAGGTGCGTGATGGAACAGATAGTGACAGTAAGGATGGAAGACAGCAGAATCAAACTGGTCTGGCTGCGGTGCCGGGGAAGAGAAACTGCGGTAATCGCGGCGGAGGAGAAGGAACTGCCGGATGATTTGGCTGAAAAGAAGTGGATCACACAGCCAAAGCGGTTGGGAGAATATCTTAGCCGTTGGATATCACAGAAAAAGAAATCCGTTACGAAGCTGGTATTCTGTCTTCCGGCCAGGTATATTCTGACCAGGGAGTTGCTCTTTCCGGATGTGAACGAGGAGCAGCTGAGAATGGCGCTCCGTTTGAACGGAACGGATTATTTTCCCGTTGATTTAGAGAAATGTGCGCTGGCTCTGGAAAGAAACAGGAGAGAAAGAGGAAGGTGTTCTCTGAATGTGGCAGCGGCTTCTGATGAGATGGTGCAGTGCTGCGCTGCTGCCGCCAAAACAGCTGGGGTAAAACGGTATGCGGTGGTGCCGGAGCAGAGTGCGATAGCGGCGCTGGCAGCAGCTAAGATGAATGCAGCTGCGGGAATTGCTGTCTGGATGGAGGAAGAACGTACCTTTTTGATGGTATTCCACCAGAAAACGGTAATTCTTCAGCGTGTTCTGGAATGTGGTCCGAAGCTTCTTCCGGCTGCTGTGAAGCGTATTATCGAAGAAGGAAAAGAGGTACTGTCAGGAGAAGAAGAAAAGCAGGTATATCTTCTGGGTAGCACAGAGGATGCACAGTTAAGCTCCGGTCTGGAAGAAACATTAGGGATTCCGGTAAAATCCTGTAAGGTAACAGCAGAGGAGAAGAACAATGCGGCCAATGTGGGAGCCGCACGATCAAAGGCCCGGTTTCTCTCGAGAGAGGAAGAAACAAGGTGCCGGAGACGGAAGAAAAGAGAGCATTGCCGGCTCCTTCTTTTGACAGGGGCGCTGTTCTCCCTGCTGGTAATTACCCCTTCGCTTCTGGACTTTATTGCGGCGGCTTCGGAGGTGCTGGAATGGAAAAATCGTGTGCTTCTGGCGGAGGCGGAATGCCCGGCTTCGAAGGTGTATGAGGAAGCACTGCATTGGCAAAGGACAGCAGATGAGGCGGAGAAGGTGACGGAGTCCGGGCGGACTGTGCTGCCGGCCTTCCGGAAGAATCTGGAACGGAAGCTTCCGGAGAGCTTTTCTCTGGAACACTTTTCTTATGCAGAAGGTGAGATTCAATTCTCTGCTTTTACAGCGGGGAAACAGGAGGCGGCAGAGCTTCTGAAAGCATTGGAAGAAATGGATGGTGTGTCTGAGGTACGGCTGGGAACGCTATCTTCAATCCGGGAGGAGAATACGGAACAGGTGTTGTTCTCCGTCAGCTGTTGTCTGGATGAAGGAAAGGAGAAACCATGAAACTGACAGAAAATGGGAAAGAGCTTTGGAATGTGACACTTTCTCTTCTGCTGATTGTTTGCGGATGTGTATTCGCCGGGTATCTGGAAGAAAAGACCGCTGAACTGCAGGTACAGAAGGAAACACTTTGTGAAGAGTGGCAGAGCATGAGGGAGAGAAAAAGAATGGAGGAACCGGAGGCAGCACTGCTCGACAGCAGAACCAGACTGGAAAGATATGGTAAGGAACCGGGCGCAGAGCAGCAGCTGGAGTTTATCCTGGATCTGGAACAGAAATTCGGAAACTGTATTTCTTCCGTAAACTGTGAAGAGCCGGAGATTCTGATGGAGGATGAAGGCTGGCTGCTGACAGGAAGCAATGTGGAGTTTTGCGCGGCTCTTTCTCTGGAAGAATGGAAGCAAATGACGGATTATATTCTGGCGTGTGAGGAAAAGAACCGGATTCTGGAAATGTCATTTCATGCAGAAGCGAAGCGGGGAATAGGAGAGGCTGTTTTTCGCATCTGCCGCTACGGGACGAGAGAGGAGCTTCCATGAAACAGGAAAATAAAGGGTTTCTTTTGCTGGAGGTGCTGATTGCGGCAGTATTGCTTTCTGTGTTTTCATCTGTGGTGTTTCAAGGTTTTTTGGCCGGCTGTCAGATGGAAAAGGACGCAGAAATCGAGGAGATGCTTCTGTTGTCCGCAAAGAAGAGGATGGAAGAGGTAAAACACAGTGAATTTTCTGAGATTGCCGCTGAAGCTGAGATGGAGCCGGATGGAATCCTTCGGATTCGTCAGGCACTGGGAGAGGGATACGTCATGGAAACAACGCTGAACCCGGTTCTGTATCGGAAGGAGGAGCGGGAAGCCGCTGTGTTCCGGAGAAATTCGATTGGAGAGCCCCGTCTTCTGGCGGTGGAAACACCGGAAAATATTGTACTGACACCGGAAATCTTCGCCGGGCCGGAAGAAGCAGACGAACTGCACATACAGATAAAGGAACGTGGAACATGGCTGAGGATGGAGGTTTGTTCTGTGATGTACGGGGAAGCAGAGGAAAGGGAGGAGGAAGAACTCTATTCCGGCAGAAGGCGTATCCGTCTGGAAGAAAACGGGACCCGGATGGAGAACCGGGGATATCTGTTCTTTCCGGATGAGACGGTTCCCGGAGAAATTTTCGTGGAAGGAAGGCCAAAACACGAGATGGAAGTCTATCTGATCTTCGGCGGGGAGGAGCCGGCCGATGACTGCCTCTGGCTGAATGGATTGCCGGTGGGATCGGAGAAAAGGGGGAAGCTGAAGGTTTATACAAATCTGGACGGTGCACTCCCGGTGGCGGAAGAACCGGCAAGAGACTGCCTGTATCAGATTACAATTACAGTGTACGAAGTCGAAGAAGGCTGGAAGGAGACGGACAGTCCTATGGGGAAGGAGGTGCTTACGCTGCATGGGATCAAAGAAGAAGGATGATCGGGGCTCCGCCCTGCTGATGACACTGATTCTGCTGACCTTTTTGTCGGTTCTTGCAACGGTGACGCTGACAGAAGGCCTTTTATACAGAAAGCTGATACGGAGAAATGGTATGGCAGAGGAGAACTTTTCTGTGCTGGATCAGTCACTGGAGGAGGTTAGGGCCGGGATGGAGGTCCTGGTGGAGGAAGAACAGAAGAAAAGCTATGGAGAGCTTCTGAGCCTGCTGTATCGGGATGACGTGAAAGGGAATGAGGAAGCCAACATACAGCTGCGTGAAATGGTGTATGAGAGAGTGAAGGATGAGCTGCTGGAGAAGGGAACGGAAAGTCTTTCCCCAAAGCTTCAGTGGACAGCTTCGGAGCCGGAAGAGGACGAAAACGGCGATTTGCTACTTCGTGATTTCTGTCTGCGCGGAGCGGCCAAAGCGGAGGGGGTCAGTGTGATGGTGACCGCAGATATCAGGATTCATCTTCCCTGGATTCCCTTCTTTCGGGAAGCGAGCGGGAGCAGTTTACAGAGAGTGGAAGGGGGATTAGTGACGCTGGAACACCGGCGGCGGGGCAGATGACAGAACCATTCCGGCAAGAGGCATTTCAAACGCCGGGCAGCAGGACACCCGGGGCTTTTACTCCGGGTGTCCTGCTTTTCTCTTATCTGTTCTGTCTGCTTGTCCGATTCTTCTGCTGCTTTAGAATTCCGGTTCAATCAGACCGTAGGTATTGCCCTTTCTCTTATATACAACATTGACCTGATCGGTTTCGGAATTTAAGAATACATAGAAATTATGTCCCAGAAGCTCCATCTGAACACAGGCTTCTTCCGGATCCATCGGCTTCATGGCGAATTTCTTTACTTTTACGATCTCCACTTCATCTGCGGGACTGTATTCCTCGTTGATGAAAAGATCGGAGAATGCAATGGCAGCCTGTTTCTTGTCCACAATCTTATTCTTGTATTTTTTAAGCTGACGTTCAATAATTTCCTCTACCAGATCAATGGATACATACATATCATTGCTTTCCTGTTCTGCACGGATAATCGTGCCCTTCACAGGGATGGTAACCTCAATCTTCTGGCGTTCCTTTTCTACGCTTAAGGTAATGATCGCCTCCGTGTCCTGATTAAAGTATCGCTCCAGCTTACCGATTTTCTCTACGACGGCTTCTTTTAACCCAGGGGTAACATTGATATTTCTTCCAGTAATCGTATAACGCATAATCATCGCTCCTTTTTCTTGGGATGTCTATAGTATACCACTTTTATTTGTAAAACTCAACTGGAAATGAATAATTGTCGAGACAATTATTCTAAATTTTTTATGAAAAGTCTAAATTAAAAAAGCAAAAATCCGTTTCAAAACTATTGATGGAGATGACAATTTGTCAATAGCTTTTCTTGTATTTTTTGTCGAAATGGGGAAGTTTATGAGATATACACAAAAATAAAAAAGGTACAGCCCGGGTGGAGAAAACTGGAAATAAACAGTGAAAACTTGTGGATAATGTGGATAACTTGGTGTATAACTGCTTTTTCCTCTAAAATAGACAGATTGAGGTGTGCATAACTTTTCCACTTTTTTCGGAGAAAAAATGTGGATAATGTGGATAAATAAAAAATCGAACAGATTTTTTGTGCAACCTGCTGGGTTTACCATAATTTGAGGAATTATGTCAAATGCTGTTCGGAAAAGAACCGGGAGAAAAAATGGAGCAGCTGTATTAAAATATGTCTAAAATGTTAAAAATTCAGGAAGCCGTTGAATAAAATCCCTGATAGTGTTAGAATAAATAAGATTGTATAAGTGAAAGTTTACCATTATGATGAAAAGTATAATTTTATAGAAATAGGAGAGCAAAGCATGAATCTGATAGAGAAGATGTTCGGAACTCACAGCGATCGCGAGTTGAAGCTGATTTATCCGATTGTGGATAAAATCGTTGCGATGCGCCCGCAGATGGTGGCGCTGTCGGATGAAGAGCTGAAGGACAATACCAGAAAGTTCAAAGAGCGTCTGAAAAATGGCGAGACTCTGGACGATATCCTGCCGGAAGCATTTGCAACTGTCCGCGAGGCAGCCAGACGTGTGCTGAATATGGAGCATTATCCGGTGCAGCTAATCGGCGGTGTGGTTCTGCATCAGGGACGTATCGCCGAGATGAAGACCGGTGAAGGTAAAACTCTGGTTTCCACCTGCCCGGCGTATTTAAACGCATTGCTGGGCAAGGGTGTTTTTATCGTTACGGTCAATGACTACCTGGCAAAACGAGATGCGGAGTGGATGGGAGAGGTTCACCGCTTCCTGGGCTTAAGCGTGGGTGTGGTATTAAACTCCATGACTCCGGAGGAAAGAAAGGCTGCCTACGCCTGTGATATTACCTATGTAACCAATAATGAGCTGGGCTTTGATTATCTGCGTGACAATATGGCGATCTATAAGGAGCAGATGGTTCTGCGCAACTTAGATTACGCCATCATCGATGAGGTGGACTCGGTTCTGATTGATGAGGCCAGAACACCGCTTATCATATCCGGTTCCAGCGGCAAATCCACAAGACTTTATGAGGTCTGTGATATTCTGGCGCATCAGCTGGTTCGCGGCGAGGAATCCGCGGAGTTTACCAAGCTGTCCGCGATTATGGGCGAGGAGATCGAGGAGACCGGAGATTTCGTCGTAAATGAGAAAGATAAGGTAGTCAACTTAACGGCGGAAGGCGTGAAGAAGGTCGAGAAGTTCTTCAAGATTGATAACCTGGCGGATCCGGAGAATCTGGAGATCCAGCACAATATGATCCTGGCACTTCGGGCCAACTATCTGATGTTCCGTGATAAGGATTATGTGGTTAAGAATAACGAAGTCCTGATTGTTGATGAGTTTACCGGACGTATCATGCCGGGCCGCCGTTATTCCGACGGTCTGCATCAGGCAATTGAGGCGAAGGAGCACGTGAATGTCCGCCGGGAGAGCCGTACGCTGGCGACCATTACTTTCCAGAACTTCTTTAACAAATTCAATAAGAAGGCAGGTATGACTGGTACGGCACAGACCGAGGAGAAGGAATTCCGGAATATCTACCAGATGGATGTTATCGTAATTCCGACCAATGTTCCGGTCATACGTAAGGATTACGATGATGTAGTTTATAAAACCAAAAAAGAGAAATTCCATGCGGTTGTGGAAGAGGTGGCTGAAGCTCATGCAAAGGGCCAGCCGGTTCTGGTTGGTACCATTACGATTGAGACCTCCGAGATGTTAAGCCAGCTGCTGAAGAAACGTGGGATTCCCCACAAGGTACTGAATGCCAAGTTCCATGAGCTGGAGGCGGAGATTGTGGCGGATGCCGGTGTACACGGTGCGGTTACTATCGCGACCAACATGGCCGGCCGTGGTACCGATATTAAGCTGGATGATATCTCCAGAAGTGTGGGCGGCTTAAAGATCATCGGTACGGAGCGTCATGAGTCCAGACGTATTGATAATCAGCTGCGTGGCCGTTCCGGACGTCAGGGCGATCCGGGCGAGTCCCGTTTCTATATTTCCCTGGAGGATGACCTGATGCGTCTCTTCGGCTCTGAGAAGCTGATGAATATGTTTAACGCGCTGGGAGTACCGGAGAATGAGCAGATTCAGCATAAGATGCTTTCCAATGCCATTGAGAAGGCACAGATGCGTATCGAGTCCAACAACTATGGTATCCGTGAGAACCTCTTAAAATATGACGAGGTTATGAACGAGCAGCGCGAGATGATCTACGCCGAGCGCCGCCGCGTGCTGGACGGAGAAAACATGAGAAATGTTTATATCAAGTCCATCAATGATATCGTGGAAAATGCTGTGGATATGTCCATTGGCGATCAGCAGCAGCCGGAAGACTGGGATCTGACGGAACTGAATTCTCTGCTGCTTCCGATCATTCCGTTAAAGCCTGTCTATCTGTCTGAGGATCAGAAGGGCATGACCAAGAATGAGTTGAAGCACATGCTGAAGGAAGCTGCCATCAAGCTGTATGAGGAGCGGGAGGCGCAGTTCCCGACCTCCGATCAGATCCGTGAGATCGAGCGAGTGGTTCTTCTGAAGGTAATTGATGCCAAGTGGATGGCTCATATCGATGATATGGAACAGCTGCGTCAGGGAATCGGCCTGCAGGCCTACGGTCAGAAGGATCCGCTGGTAGAATATAAGATGAGCGGCTTTGATATGTTTGAGAGCATGACCGCTGCCATCCGTGAGGAGAGCGTCCGTATCCTCTTCCATGTCCGTGTGGAGCAGAAGGTGGAGAGGGAGCCGGCCGCTGAGGTA
Organism: Clostridium sp.; assembly: GCA_016302185.1. GTDB lineage: Bacteria > Bacillota > Clostridia > Lachnospirales > Lachnospiraceae > Otoolea. The sequence continues at coordinate 13,245 of JAEDOC010000023.1, forward strand.
ACCGGCACCAATAAGGACGGAGCATCCGCTCAGGCACCGGTGCAGAGAGAAGAGAAGAAGATTTATCCCAATGATCCGTGTCCCTGCGGATCCGGGAAGAAATATAAGCAGTGCTGCGGAAGAAAGCCGCTGAAAAAATAAGCAGGGGAGAAAAATCGCAGAACAACGATTCAGAGAACCATCAAAGGGATTCAGAGAAAATCAGAAAAAGAAAGTGGGTGAAGCTATGGTTGAATTGGATCAGTTCAAATATACGTTATCAACGTATGATACAACTTTAGTGGAAGTGAGGGATTCACTTTGACCTGGATAACAAGGTAAAGCGAATCGCTGAATTAGATAAGTCCATGGAGGAGCCGGGCTTCTGGGATGACCCGGAGAAATCCACCAGGACGGTAAAAGAAGCAAAGAATTTAAAAGATACCGTAGATACCTATAAGCATCTGGAGCAGCAGTATGAGGATATCCAGGTGATGATTGAGATGGGCTACGAAGAGAATGATCCGGCCATTGTTCCGGAGATTCAGGAGATGCTGGATGATTTTATCAAGAGTCTGGAAGCCATTCGTACCAGAACGCTTCTGTCCGGGGAATACGATAACTGCAATGCGATTCTGAAGCTGAATGCAGGTGCCGGCGGAACCGAGGCGATGGACTGGTGCAGCATGCTGTACCGGATGTACCAGCGCTGGGCTGACAAGAAAGGCTACAGCACCGAGGTGCTGGATTTTCTGGATGGTGATGAAGCCGGAATCAAGTCCATCACACTGCAGATTAACGGAGAAAATGCCTTTGGCTATTTAAAATCGGAGAAGGGCGTTCATCGGCTGGTTCGTATTTCTCCGTTCAATGCGGCGGGCAAACGGCAGACCTCCTTCGTATCCTGTGATGTGATGCCGGATATCGAAGAGGATCTGGATGTGGAGATTAATCCGGACGATCTGCGGATTGATACCTATCGTTCCAGCGGTGCCGGCGGCCAGCATATCAATAAGACTTCTTCGGCAATCCGTATTACTCATATTCCCACAGGAATTGTGGTACAGTGTCAGAATGAGCGTTCTCAGTTCCAGAATAAGGATAAGGCGATGCAGATGCTGAAGGCAAAGCTGTACCTGTTAAAACAGCAGGAGAATGCGGAGAAGCTGTCTGATATTCGTGGTGACGTGAAGGATATCAACTTCGGAAACCAGATTCGCTCCTATGTCATGCAGCCGTATACGCTGGTGAAGGATCACCGGACCAATGAAGAAAACGGTAATGTGGGTGCGGTTCTGGATGGAGATATTGACTGCTTTATCAGTGCTTACTTGAAATGGATGAGCTTGAAGGAGCAGGCGCCGAAGGAAGTGTAGGGCGCCGCGAAGTCAGCCGGGCGTTAGCTGCCGCGACGCCCACGACCCCGCAGTGCCCGGGCTCGATTCCGCTTCGCTTCATCTCGCTCGCGGACATTCGTCCTATGAAAGGGTGCGGTCAGATTTCTGCTTACATGCAAGCATGACGCAGCAATCTGACCGCACCCTTTCGCACTGCTCATTGTGATTCGCGAAAAAAAAGGTTGCACATCCCTGGCAAATGTGCTAATATCTTCCTTACGAGCACAAATGTGTTTCTGATGCAAACACAGAAAGGGCAGGAGTGGTTCTATGGAGGAAGAGACGAAGTATTTCGTTTTGAAGCAGAAGGCAGTTCCGGAGGTTCTGCTGAAGGTGGTAGAGGCGAAAAAGCTGATTGATTCTGAGCGTGCCATCACGATTCAGGAGGCGACGGATCGGGTCGGAATCAGCCGGAGTTCTTTTTATAAATATAAGGATGATATTTTCCCGTTTCACGATAACGCAAAGGGGAAGACCATAACCCTGGTGCTTCAGATGGATGATGAGCAGGGGCTGTTATCGGATCTTCTTCATATTGTGGCGGTATATAAGGCGAACATTCTGACGATTCACCAGAGTATTCCGGTGGGGAATGTGGCCACACTGACGATGAGTGTGGAGGTTCGGGCGAATACCGGCAACATCTCGAAGATGGTGGAAGAGATGGAAGCAAATCAGGGAGTACATTACGTAAAAATAATTGCCAGGGAGTAAAGATTATGATTCAGGTTGCGGTTATGGGCTACGGTACCATTGGTTCCGGAGTTGTGGAAGTATTAGAGAAAAATAAAGAAGAGATTCGAAGAAAAACTGGACAGGAGATTGGAGTAAAATATATCCTGGATCTGCGTGAGTTTCCGGGGGATCCCCATGAGAAGCTGGTGGTTCATGATTTTTCCGTGATTGAGCAGGATCCGGACGTGGACGTGGTAGTGGAGACCATGGGCGGAGTGAATCCGGCCTATCCTTTTGCGAAGGCGTGTCTGCTGGCGGGAAAGCATGTGGTGACCTCCAATAAAGCTCTGGTGGCTGCGCACGGAACGGAGTTGATTGCCATTGCCGGCGAGAAGAACGTGAATTTCCTGTTTGAAGCCAGTGTCGGCGGCGGAATCCCGCTGATTCGTCCGTTAACCCAGTCTCTGGGCGCGGAGCAGATTCTGGAGATCAGCGGTATCCTGAACGGAACGACAAACTATATCTTAACGAAGATGAATGTGGAAGGTCAGACCTTTGACGAGGCACTTTCTAAGGCGCAGGAGCTGGGATATGCGGAGAGAAATCCGGAGGCAGATGTGGAAGGCTATGATACCTGCCGCAAAATTTCCATTCTGACTGCACTGGCTACCGGAAAAGAAGTGAATTATGAGGAGGTTTCCACCGAGGGAATTACCCGGATTACAGATACAGATTTTCGCTATGCGGCGCAGCTGGGTACCTCTATCAAGCTGTTTGGTACCAGCCGGATGGAGAATGGAAAGGTAAGCGTATTTGTCTGCCCGATGATGATCGACGCGGGGCATGCGCTGTATGCGGTCAGTGACGTCTACAACGGAGTTATGGTTCGCGGCAACACCGTGGGAACTGTGATGTTTTACGGAAGCGGCGCCGGCAAGCTTCCGACCGCCAGTGCGGTAGTCAGTGATATTGTGGAGATTGCAGACCATCTGCATGATAACATTGCCTGCGGATGGAAGGGAGAAAAGCAGGAGCTGGAACCGATGAGCGAGCAGAGCTTCCGTTATTTTGTGCGTTTTGCAGGAAAGCTGAGCGAGCGGCTGCCGGAGGTGGAGAAGCAGTTCGGCTCTGTTACGGCACTGGAGCTTCCAGGACTGGATGAATTCGCTGTGGTGACCGGAGAGATGAAAGAAAAAGAGTATCAGGAGAAGGCGGCCGCATTTGATCATATCCGTCAGATGATCCGCCGGAGTCTGTAAGCATGGAACGCTGGCTGAGAGTACTGGCAGAAACCATACAGGCAGCAGGGCAGGGATATTTTCCCTGCCTTTTTCGCACATTTACGGGACTCTACTGCCCTGGCTGCGGCGGAACCAGAGCAGTATCTGCGCTGCTGCATGGACATGTTCTGCAGAGCTTTTATTATCATCCACTGGTGCCCTATGCGGCATTTACTGTTCCTGCTTTTCTAGTTTATGTTCTGTATCATAAAAAAAGAAACAGAAGCGGTTCTCCGATGGTCTGGAAAACGTTTCTGTTTCTGGGACTTGGTATTCTGATTGTAAATTTTCTTGTAAAAAATTACCTGCTTCTGGTATACGGACGCGCACTGCTTTAAAATGTCCGGTACAGCAGATTATTTGGGCTGCATCAGTGCTTCATACTGCTGCATCACTTCATCAAAAATCGGTGCAAATTCCGGATCACGGATGAGCGTATTGACGGCAATTAAGTAGGCACATTCGGCCAGACCCAATAGCAGGGAGACAATGCCAAAGACAAGCCCGGCGATGGCATATCCGGATATGGGTTGCCCTTTACGGGAAAGCAGGGCCAGAGAGATGGCAGCTACTCCGCAGAGAATGGATGCCGGAAAGGCAACACAGCAGCATAACAGCAGGATGCCGGTGATGCCGCAGAGCATGGAAGCGACGGCCATGCCGTTGCGGTTCTGCCGGGAACGACCATAATTTTCATTGTTCGGGACTGTATTCCGTGAAGAATCATTGCTATCGTAATATTCCATGGATAAAACCTCCTTCGTATGAAAGAGATTGTAGCATGATTCGGCCGTCTTTGCAAATTTTCTTGCTATTTAAATCTTCGTGTGCTATATTTAATGGAAAAAATTACAATACTTTAGTACGTTGATGCTGAAACGTCAGATGGGAGTTTACTATGGTAGAAAAATGGCCAGTTACGATACCGGAACTGACAGGCTCGCTGGAACGAAATGCCTACCTGTATCTGCCGGAATCTTATGAATATGAACCTGACAGGAGATATCCTGTTCTTTATATGTTTGATGGACACAATGTGTTTTTTGATTCGGATGCCACCTATGGAAAGTGCTGGGGAATGAAGGAGTATATGGAGGAAACTGAAACCCAGATGATTATCGCAGCCGTGGAATGCAATCACAGCCCGGATTACGGACGCCTGAAGGAGTATTCTCCGTTTTCTTTCCGGGATCCGGAGTTCGGTATGATTACCGGGCGGGGAAGACTTACCATGGATTGGTTTGTGAATGAGTTTAAACCTTATATCGACAGCCGGTACCGGACCATCCCGGAACGGGAAGCTACCTTTATTGCGGGAAGCTCCATGGGCGGACTGATGAGTCTGTATGCGCTTCTGGAATATAATCATGTATTTTCCAGAGCGGCGGCATTGTCCCCGTCTTTATGGGTATCCCGCAGTAAGGTGGAGTCGATGATCCGGCGGGCAGAGGTAAATCCGGATACGGTACTGTATATGGATTATGGCTCGGAGGAGTTCGAAAATCATGAGGATATGATGCGTCAGTTCGGAAAAGTGACTTCCCTGCTGATGGGGCGCGGCGTGATGGTGGACAGCCGTATTGTCCCGGGAGGAACCCACTGCGAGGCCAGCTGGGAGCGCCAGATTCCGTTTTTTATGAATACACTTCTGTATTAGGAACGAAAGAGGAGAGAAACGATGGAAACACAATATTTTAAAGACTACAGTCCATCCCTGGGCCGGATGATGGAATGCAAGGTATATGGACATGCCGGCCGGCCGGTGCTCTTTATTCCCTGTCAGGACGGCAGATTTTTTGATTTTGAGAATTTTCATATGACGGATGTATGGGCCCCATGGATCGAGGAGGGAAAGGTAATGGTATTTTCCATTGATACCATTGATCAGGAAACCTGGTCCAACAAGCAGGGCAATCCGCGCTGGAGAATTGAACGCCATGAGCAGTGGATGCGCTATATTACCGATGAGATGGTTCCGTTCATGCGTGCCATGGTCAATGAGCGCAACGGATGGGACGGTTATCCCGGCATTATGGTATTTGGCTGCAGCCTGGGAGCCACTCACGCGGCAAATCTCTATTTCCGCCGGCCGGATCTCTTCGATCGCCTGCTGGCACTGAGCGGCATCTATACGGCATCCTATGGCTTTGACGG
>JAEDOC010000159.1 GCA_016302185.1 Clostridium sp.
TCGCTGTGCGGCTTCGCCGTATGAAAAGCCCCATAGAAACAGATGCTTACATGCAAGCATGACACATCTGTTTCTATGGGGCTTTTCGCACTGCTCTGCTTAATATCACATCATTGGGGCGAATAGTCTTAGGGCGCGGCCGGCGAAGCGTTTGATGAATGGGTATTTCCGGCAGTTTTCTAAGGTGATTTCCTGGCATTTTGTGAGAGTTGCCTGGAAGTCTTGTTCTACGTCCTGTACGACCGGGTTGCGGTAGAAGTAGGCGGCGCATTCGAAATGCAGATACAGACTCCGGTAATCGAGGTTGATGGTTCCTACGACGGCTTCTTCGTCGTCGCTGACGAAGGACTTGGCGTGGCAGAAACCCGGGGTGTATTCATAAATGCGCACTCCGGCTTTCAGGAGCTCTTCGTAATAGCTTCTGGCCAGCAGGTAAGCGTAGATCTTATCCGGGATATGCGGCATGATGATAATGGTTTCCACCCCCCGCTTTGCCGCATATTTTAATGCAGCCAGCGTAATGTCGTCCAGAATCAGGTACGGTGTCATGATATGAACGTACTGCCTTGCATTCCCAAGGATATCCAGATAGACCTGTTCTCCCACATTTTCTCCGTCCATCGGACTGTCCGCATAGGGCATGACGAAGCCGGACTCTTTCATGCCGTCCGACAGAGTAAGATCATTTCCTGCCCGATAAATATAGGGGCTGTAATCCTCCGGCTCATGCTCGGTAATTCCCCACATCTGGAGAAACATCATGGTAAAGCTGGTAACTGCCTCTCCCTTGAGCATCACACCGGTATCTTTCCAGTGACCGAAACGAACCTTCTCATTGATATATTCATCTGCCAGATTCACGCCGCCGGTAAATGCCGTATGTCCGTCAATGACACAGATCTTCCGGTGATCCCGGTTATTCTGATAACTGGACAGCGCCGGCTTTACCGGAGAAAACATCTTGCAGCGGATCCCTTTTTTCTGAAGCTCCTTCGGATAATCGTGGGGAAGAAGCGTTAAGCTGCACATTCCGTCGTACATAAAACGGACATCTACGCCCTCTTCGGCTTTTTCTTCCAGCACCTCAAGGATGGAATTCCACATATGGCCCCGCTCCACGATGAAATACTCCATAAAGATGAAGCGTTTTGCCTGGCGAAGCTGACGCAAAAGTTCCGGATAATAGTCGTCTCCCAATGGGAAATAGGAGACTGCCGTATTCTCATAGACCGGATATTTGCCAAACCGGTTCATATAGCGAACCAGATTGCCTCCGCTTTTGCTGGAGTTATTATAATCCTCCAGCACCTTCGGATCCTGTTCCAGATACGGTTCCACCCGTTCTCCCAACTCCTGAATACGCCGGTTGATCAGAAAGGTTCCCGGCTGCAGGCGGATAAAAAGGTAAAACAGGGTTCCGAATACGGGGATTACCAGGATTGGAACGACCCAGGACAGCTTGATGCTGCTGTTATCTTCTCCGCTGATAATATAGATCAGCACGGTAGCACTCAAAACCGTGGTAGCGCCAAAGAAATACGCCAGATATTCTCTCATCCAGCGGAAAGCCGCAACTAAAACAACCATCTGCAGCAAAAGAAACAGGATTACAAATGCCGTTCTTCCGAAAATAATACGTAATAAGTTTCTTGGTTTTTTACCGCTTGGTGTACTGATTGTACTCCCCTTCTTTCCATATCAGAAAGCCGATCCTTCCGGACCGGCTTCGCTTTTCTTAATCGTTAATCCTCCAGTGCCTGTCGGATATCTTCGATGATATCGTCTGCATTTTCAATACCGACACTCAGACGGATTAAGGACGGATCTACACCTGCCTCCACCAGCTGCTCGTCTGTCAGCTGACGATGGGTATGGCTGGCCGGATGAAGCACACAGGTACGGGCATCTGCCACATGGGTTACGATAGCAGCCAGCTTTAACTTATCCATGAATACGGAAGCTGCCTCTCTTCCTCCCTTTAAACCGAAGGAGATAACGCCGCAGGTGCCGTTTGGCATGTATTTCTGCGCCAGCTCATAATACTTGTCGCCTTCCAGGCCCGGATAATTTACCCAGGCTACATCCTCTCTGGACTTTAAGTAGGAAGCTACCTTATATGCATTCTCACAGTGGCGCGGCATACGAAGATGCAGTGTCTCCAGACCGATATTTAAGAGGAATGCATTCTGCGGTGCCTGAATGGAACCTAAGTCTCGCATTACCTGTGCGGTTGCCTTGGTAATATAAGCGGCCTTGCCAAACTTCTTGGTATAGATTACACCGTGATAAGAGTCATCGGGTGTGGTCAGTCCCGGGAATTTGTCCGCATGGGCGTCCCAGTCGAAATTGCCGCTGTCTACGATACAGCCGCCGACCGTCATCGCATGACCATCCATGTACTTGGTGGTGGAATGCGTTACAATATCAACACCCCACTCAAACGGGCGGCAGTTAATCGGTGTTGCAAAGGTGTTGTCGACGATCAGCGGAACACCATGCTTATGAGCCAGCCGTGCAAACTTCTCAAAATCAAGCACTACCAGAGCCGGGTTGGCAATGGACTCGCCAAAGACACACTTGGTATTAGGACGGAAAGCCTTCTCAATCTCCTCTTCCGGCGCATCCGGATCCACCAGAGTTACCTCAATTCCCATCTTCTTCATGGTAACTGCGAACAGGTTGGAGGTTCCTCCGTAAACCGTAGCGGCACAGATAAAATGATCCCCTGCATTGCAGATATTGAATACGGCATAGAAATTTGCAGCCTGTCCGGATGAGGTCAGCATCGCTGCCACGCCGCCTTCCAGCTCACAAATCTTATTGGCCACCGTATCATTGGTCGGATTAGCCAGTCTGGTATAGAAATATCCGCTCTCCTCCAGATCAAACAGACGTCCCATCTGCTCGCTGGTAGAATACTTGAATGTGGTGCTCTGGTAAATCGGAAGAATTCTCGGCTCACCATTCTTCGGCTGCCAGCCTCCCTGGATACATGTAGTTTCGATAGAACGTTTCTGACTCATCTTGCGGGTCCTCCTCTTACAACGTGAAAATTCACTTTATTTTCCTGAATAACATTCAGTTTATCACAATTTCTCCGTCAGGACAACAATTCATTTCCATTTCTGTCCTGTTTATGATACAATATTTTTACATGTCCGACGGCGGGACTTGAACCCGCTGCCGGCTGATTCATTGAAGTTCAGGAGGTAACAGTGCCATGAGTGCATCAAAGGTTTATTACACCAATTTAAGAACCACCTTTCAGGAAAACCTGCTTCAGAAGCTGGCCAGGCTGGTGAAAAAAGCAGGCATGCTGGAGGAGATTGATTTTAAAAACAAATATACTGCCATCAAGATCCACTTCGGAGAGCCGGGAAACATCGCTTATCTGCGTCCTAATTTCTCCAAAGTGATTGTCGACTTAATCAAGGCGGAGGGCGGAAAGGTCTTCTTAACCGACTGCAACACCCTCTATGTGGGCGGCCGCAAAAATGCACTGGATCATCTGGATTCCGCCTATACCAATGGCTATAATCCCTTTACCACCGGCTGCCATCTCTTAATTGCCGACGGCCTGAAAGGAACGGATGAGGTTCTGGTTCCCATCGACGGCGAATATGTAAAGGAAGCAAAAATCGGACGTGCCATTATGGATGCGGACATCTTCATCTCTTTAAACCATTTCAAAGGCCACGAATGTACCGGCTTTGGAGGTGCATTAAAGAATATCGGCATGGGCTGCGGCTCCCGCGCCGGCAAGATGGAGATGCACAGCGCTACCCATCCCTTCGTAAAAGAAAGCAAGTGTATCGGCTGCGGCGCCTGCCAGAGAAACTGTGCTCACGGAGCTATTACCATTGAAAATCGCAAGGCTTCCATCGACGGCAGCAAGTGCGTCGGATGCGGACGCTGTATCGGTGTGTGTCCCATGGATGCAGTTGCCAGCCAGAACGATGAATCCAATGATATCCTGAATAAGAAAATTGCCGAATATTCCCTGGCAGTCTTAAAGGATCGTCCCCATTTCCATATCAGTCTGGTTGTAGACGTATCCCCCTATTGTGACTGCCACGCGGAAAATGATCTTCCCATCGTTCCCGATGTGGGCATGTTCGCCTCCTTCGATCCGGTCGCTCTCGACATGGCCTGCGCCGACGCAGTGAACCGCCAGCCTGTCATCGCCGGAAGCATCTTAGACGAGCGGGAACACTGCCACCACGACCACTTCACCGATGTCCATCCCGAAACCAACTGGATGGTTGCCTTAGAGCATGCGGAGAAGCTGGGGCTGGGAAGCAGAGAATATGAATTGATAGAGATTTAGCGCAGGAAATGAGGGCGTCGCGTCAGCCAACGCCCGGCGTAGTGAATCGGAGATATCTTCTGGA